>CAZEQP010000088.1:0-9079 GCA_964514345.1 uncultured Candidatus Obscuribacterales bacterium | reverse complement strand
AGATCGCACATGCGGGAAAAGACCTTCTTCCATGCCCATCATGAACACCACCGGAAATTCAAGACCTTTTGCCGAATGCAAAGTCATGAGCTTCACTGCATCCTCATCCATTTTCACCTTATCCAGATCGCTCACAAGCGAAATACGAGTAAGGAAACTGTCCAGATCCGGCTCATCTGCTATTGCCTCAAATTCACGCGCCACCGCCATGAATTCATGAATGTTCTCTATTCTGCCCAGTGCCAACTCATCCTTATTTGTGGACGCCGCTTCTTCGAGCATATCTATATATTTGGTGTCTTTCAAAATCAGTTCAATCAATTTTGACACACAATTTTTGTCGCTTGTATTTTTTGCCGCCGGGATCCAGCGATCCATCACTATATGGGCAAAGTCTTTAAGAGCCAGTTGCGCTTTTTTGGGAATGTCTGAAAATCTGTCGGCTTGCAAGGCGGCATCGGTAATGGATAGTCCTGAACTTTGTGAATGCTCAAGTAAACGTTCAAGCGAAGTTTTTCCGACCGCTCTTTTCGGAACATTGGCTATGCGCATAAACGCCTGACTGTCTTGTGGATTGTAAGTGAGCTTCAAATACGCCACCATATCTCTAATCTCTTCTCGATCATAAAATCGAGTGGCTCCCACAAGCTGATAGGGTATATTGCTGCGCACCAGAATTTCTTCTATGGCCCGGCTCAAGGCGTTTGTTCTGTATAAAATGACCGAATCGTTCAGTGGCTTGCCTTGCTGCTTGATACGTTTCAATTCCTGCACCACATAAAACGCCTCGTCAATCTCGTCGGATGCTTCGTAATATTTGGCTTTGCTTCCGGCTCCTTTATTCGAGCGCAAAGTTTTGTCGATTCGCTCGGAGTTGTTTTTGATGATACTATTGGCGATATCAAGAATGGTGGAGGTGGATCTGTAGTTGTCTTCCAGTTTGACCACTGTGGTGCCGGGAAAATCTTTTTCAAATCCCAGGAAAATTCTAAAATCGGCTTTGCGCCAGGAATAAATCGACTGGTCGATGTCTCCCACCACCATCAAACTGCGATTGTTCCAGAATTCCGCTTCACTTTGAGTTTCCATTCCGTCCATAGGCGTGGACAGTTTATGGATCATTTCATATTGTGCTTTGTTGGTATCTTGAAACTCGTCTACAAGAATATTGCGATAACGGCTTGCTAAGCGAAATCGCACCGACGGCACCTGAACGAGCAATTCGGAGAATGTCAAAATAAGGTCGTCAAAATCCAGAGCGTTATTGCGTTTAAGATCCCCCTGATATGCCCGGAAAATATCGCAAATTTTGTTTTCTCGATAAGACCTTGCTTCTTGCGAATAGCGCTCTGAGGTATAACCGTCGTTTTTCAGCGACGATATAAGATGATGCATTTCTTTAGGCGCAAAAACCTTTTCGTCCAGGTTCAATTTCTGAATCTGTTGTTTCATTATTTGCTGGCTGTCACGCTCATCGTAAATAACAAAATTTCCGGTGCGATAAAGAGGGCTTTCCGGCTGGAAACACTCTATTTCGCGGCGCAGTATCCTGGCGCACAAACTATGGAAAGTTCCGATTGAAATATATTTGGAATACGACTCGCCCAGAATTGATTCCACTCTGTGCTTCATTTCTGCCGCCGCTTTATTGGTGAAAGTGACAGCCATTATTGAAAAAGGGTCCTGTCTCATTTGTGAAATGAGATAGGCTATGCGTCTAGTCAGAACAGTGGTCTTGCCGCTTCCGGCACCGGCAACAATTAGAGCCGGCCCCCAGGACAAAGTGACCGCTTCTTTTTGAGCATCATTCAATTTGGACAGTAATTTATCCAATATTCCATTGTCCTGTTTCTGCGACAAATTCACTGACATTTGATCTCCACCATATGTAATTTTCGAACCGGTTTCCAAGAGGGATTTCATTGCGGGCAGGAAACATCCTGCTTTGTAATGGAATATAAAGGCGGTTCGCCGTCACCTCTAATTTTCACAGTGAATGGGCAGGCTGTGGATTAAAACTTATACAGAGCAGGTTGCCAGTGGCAGTGCCTCAAATCAAAATAATTAGTGAATTTGGAATAATTGGTTAAAATTCTAGTCTGAACCTTGAAGGAAATCCCTAGTTTATGGTCACCAACGAACCGCCAGGCAGTGCAACAATTCCAACAGTCGATGAACTGGCTCAAGAACTGTTGCTTATACAGCAATCAGGCCCCAGAAAAGTGGCTGTCATAGGAACACGCAATTTACCCCTGACTCACCAGCAGCTTGTAGAAATGCTCACTTATGCCCTGGTTTTGTCGGGTAATCAAATATATACAAGCGGCGGCGCCAATGGAACAAATATGGCTGTCATTCGTGGTGCCCAGAGAGCTAACCCCGACCGCCTGGCCATCATTCTGCCCCAGACAATCGGGCAGCAACCGGGAGAAGTGCAAGACCTTTTAATCGGCGTAAAAAATATCACCGAATATCCTGAGCGCAGAACCATGACTCTGGCTGATGCATCCAAAGTCTGCAACCAGGAAATTATCGACCGCTGCCAACAAATAATTTGTTTTCTTTACCACACCAGTCATACTCTTCTTGAATCCGTCAACTACGCCAAAGAACGACGAAAAATCGTAACCAGTTTCTATCTGGACTAAATGCCTGAATTAGCGCTTCTTTTCACCTGCCTGGCGGCTTTTCTAGCTTGCCTGGTGACATATCCGGCATATATCAAACGTCTGGAAAGTTTGCAAATCCAGCAAGTGCAGCGCGAAGACGGGCTTGAAAGTCACAAAAGCAAATCAAACAAAATTACAATGGGTGGAATTTTGTTTGCTCTGGTGACAGCCGGGGTCAGTATTGCCGCTCTCAACTTCACCGGATTCAAAGCGAACTGGAGTCAGTATCTGATTCTAATAGTCGCACTTGGTTGTTGCGCCATAGGTTTTGCCGACGATTATGCCAAAGTAACAAGCAAAACTAATAAAGGGGTAAGCGGCAACCTGCGTCTGGGACTTGAATTTGTCCTGGGGGGAATTCTGGGTTTGACCATTTTGCTCATGCAAAGACAGGTGCTTGTTTTGCCCTTTGACTTATCCAGTTTTCATTTTGAATTGAGTCAGATGGCTCCTTCGATATATATTTTTCTACCGCTATCGATATTCATGGTCGCAGCCTGCGCTAACGCCGCCAATATTCACGACGGAATGGATGGACTGGCGGCAGGAACCGCCTGTCAGATTTTCGCCACACTTTCTGTGATGCTCTGGTACCGGGGCTTTTATATTGAAGCTCTGATAGCAGCGGCAGCAGCCGGTGCCTTAATAGGATTTTTGATATTCAACCGTTATCCGGCGCAGCTCTTTATGGGTGACACCGGCAGCCTTTTCATCGGCGGTTTGATGGGCGCCCTGGTCGTTTCAGGCGGACTGACGCTCTGGTTTATTCCACTTTCGGTAATATACATAGTGGAGGTTTTATCTGTTTTTTTGCAATTTATTTATTTTAGGCTCACCAAGCCATATCATAATGAAAACAACTATTCGCCCCTGAAAGTGCTCTATATAAAACTGACCAAAACGCGTGAAGGACAGGGAAAAAGATTATTCAAAATGGCTCCTATACACCATCATTTTGAAATGGTCGGCTCACAAAGCAAACTCAAACTTGCCGAATGGCAGGTAGTAAGCGCATTCTGGCTGGTTCAATTCATTTTGTGCGTTATTGTTCTCAGTATCTTTTTTGCCGCAGCTTCAATTAAATGAACCACGTAATACAGCAGGTACACGAATTAGCTTCTCAAGAAAGATGGGATGAAGCTTATTCAATGCTGGCTCAACATTCAAATCAGAGTCAAGACGCATACGCTTTCTATGAAATGGGGCTTCTGTGCGCAACTATGGGGCGCAATGAAGAATCAGAAAATTATTTCAAACGCTGTCTAAATGTGAAACGCGATGCCCCTGAAGCTCATTATCAAATGGGTTTGTGCCTGCTCAAACAAAATAGACCAGGTGAGGCTATGCCTTGTTTTCGGACCGCATGCGAATTAATTCCCAACTTCGCTATGGGACATCTCTACTGGGGGATTTCACTGGCTGCCGCCGGCAGTTTCAAAGGCGCGCTGGGACAGTTCAAACTTGCCATTCAAATAAATCCCCAGTTGGCGGTGGCATATTACGAAGCTGGCATGGCATCTTTTGAACAAGGCATGCACATGGAGTCTATAGACTTTTTTGAAAAAGCCGTTGTGGTAGACCCTCTCTTTTCTGAAGCATTCAACGCACTGGGCACGGTGCTTTGCATTTCAAGCAATCTCAATAGAGGCATCGAATGTTTCCGCCGGGCAATAGAGATAGACCCTGCTTATGCTCTGGCGCATCGAAACTGGGCTCAGGCTTTGTTCCAACTCAATCAACTGGATGAATCGATAAGACATTATGCCGCCATCATGGAATTGCCCCCATCGCGGGTAGGCGCTATGGAACGCGCTCTGGTGCTGAACGACTGGGGTGTGACTTTGTTTCGACAAAACAGAATGGATGATGCTCTGGATAAATTTGTTGAGTCTGTAGATATTGCACCTGAATTTGATCTTGCTCGCGCCAATCTGGGAATGACTCATATGGTGCTGCAAGAATTCGAGTCGGCGTGCGAAGTTTTTGAAAAAGGTGTATCAAAAAATTTCAATGTCACCATAGCTCATTTTCTGGCTGTAAATCATTTAATTCTGGGCAAGTTCGACCGGGCACTTTCGGTGCTCGATGAAATAAAACAGAGGGGAATGGCTTCACTCAAACCGGACCTGGACTTATGGATTGGCTATTCGCACCTGGGTGCAGGCAATTACGAAAAAGCGCAATCTACTTTTGAATCCATTTGTCTGAATGACGAAAACGATTATCTTGCTCTTGATGGACTGGGCTGTGCTCTGGCTTTGCAAGGCAAACATTCTTTTGCCATCGAAAAATTCAAACAATGCATAAAACTCAACGACGGATACGGTCTGGCTCATTTGCATTTGTCGCGCAGCCTGGATGAAACCGGACAGCCTGAGGCTTCTCGCCAGAAATTCAGGGAAGCGATTATTCGTGATCCTCTTTGCATAATTCCTCAAAAAGAAGTTATGGAAAAACTCCTTGCAGTGCACCAGTTTGAAACTGTAATGAGACAATCGATGAAACTTCTCGATGTGCTGCCTCACGATGTGGACGCCAAACTGATTTTAGGCAAAGCGCTCAAATCACAAAACAGACTGAATGAGGCCCTGCATTTAATTAATGAACTTGTTGTAGAGCGCCCGGACAACGGACCGGCAAAAATGTTGATGGGCCATCTTTATCTGGCCAAAGGCATGTTCGCCGACGCCGACAGGCTTTTCACCGAAGCGTCGGTCATTCATGAGGGCGACAATCCCATGTTTTTTGCCTGGGGCAAGACTCTTACTTTACTGGGCATGCATGAATTGGCCCTGGAAAAATATCAAAAAGCGGCCGAAATCGATCCTTATGATGGTGACACTTATGAAGCATGGGGCTCCACATTGAAGTCGCTGGGACGATTCGCCGAGGCGGCCGAGGTTTATAAACGAGCTTCTCAATACATATTGATGTAGCTATGTCCTTTTCATCGTCTCTCACCACACTGCAAAATCAACTGGCTCAAAGAACATCGGAGCTTCATTTAAAAACAGAAAAGCTTTTGCATTTCCGTCTGGCTCTTGCCGGCTGCGGATTGCTTCTTGCCATATTTTTGTGGTTTTTCTCCCCCAGTCTCGGCGCCTCCGGCGTTAACATGCTCACCACATCCAGTGTCATCGTGGCCTGCATTGCCTATACCGGAGCAGCGCTCATTCTGGTCAAAAGCAAGACTGTTAAAAGCTTTCGAAATTTCAAAATACTCAATTCGGCTCTTTCTGTTTGCGATGTCGCCACCATAACTTATCTGGTCTCACTCACCAATGGACTGGAATCCGACCTTTATGTGCTTTATCTTGTACCTATCCTCATAGCCAGTTACACTTTCGAACGCAAAGGGGTCGATTTGACCGCCCTTCTGGTTTCGGTCAGTTATGTCGGCTTATTGATATGGAAAAATTTCGACTCAATCAGTTATGCCTTTTCTCCGGATCAAGTGGGGATGGCTTCTGTTTATGTGCGCAGCCTCTGGGTGCGGATTGCCGGAAGATCACTTTTGCTTATCGGTGTCGCTTTTGTGTGGGCTCGTTTTTGCGGCTACATGTCGGGACTGGCTCAACAGGTCGCCAATCAGTTGCGTGAGCAGCTCGAGCAAAACAACCGCATGGTTCTTGCCTTGCAGGAACAATCTGAACGCGAAAAATTAATAAACAGTATCAACTCGGTTGTACGCAGCTCGATAGATTTGAATGAAATACTGCATACAGTGTGCAACGAACTTTCAGATGCCATCAAAGTTTTTCGCTGCGCCATTATTTGTCCCAGTCCCAAACACACTCGTTTGCTCATAAGCGAAGCCAATACAGACGACGATGACGACAGCGAAACAAAAGCTGTGCCGCAGTCTCAGAATTCTCAACAATCAACACATTTCAATTTTGAATTGCTTGAATATTTGCTTGAAAATCACTCATTCTATGAAACTTTGCCCGACGGCAGCATCCAGAAGTCTTTTGTTTATTACAAACCGGAAAATGAAACTGATCTCTTTCCGGTGCGCGAACTTCTTGTTGCCTCTCAAATAGGATCTATGGTCATTCAGCCTATCATTTACCGCGGTTCTTCCAAAGGAATAATATTAATCGCCGAAACAGACCCCCGCAGAAAATGGTCCGATTCGGAGCTGGAGCTTATCAAGGCTGTAGCAGGACAGGTTGCAGTAGCCGTCGAGCAGTCCACTTTGATTGAAGCCCTGTCTAAAACCAACGAAGACTTGCTGCAAAAAAACGTCAATCTGGACGCAAAAAATGTCCAGCTCAAAGCAGTTCAGTCGCAAATGATTCACCAGGAAAAAATGGCTTCACTGGGTCGCCTGGTCGCTGGAATCGCGCATGAGCTGAATAATCCAATCAATTTCGTGCATGGCAATTTGCCTTATCTGAAAGAGTATGTGGAAGACTTGAAAAAGCTGGTCGACTCTATCGACCAGGACAAATTGCCCCCCGAACAGCAAAACAAACTGAAAGAGCTGAAAGAAACGGTCAAATATGATTTTCTGGTGGCGGACCTGGATAATATAATTGCCGACCTGAACGAAGGCGCAGACCGGATTAGAACCATTATCCGCAATTTAAGGAGTTTCAGCCGGCTGGATGAGGCCGAATTGAAGGAAGCCTCTATTCATGAGGGTCTTGACTCATCTTTAAAAATATTGTCTCAGTATTACGGCAGCCACCAGATCACAATCAAAAAAGACTACTCAGACCTGCCGCCTGTCATGTGCAATCCCGGACAGCTCAATCAAGTCTGGATGAATATACTGGCCAACGCCGCCCAGGCAGTGGAGGCAAAAGAAAACGGGACAGTCGACATTAGGACTGCGCTTGATAATGGGCAAATAGTTGTCACGATTTCGGACAATGGGACTGGCATAAAACCCGAAATTCAGAGTAAAATCTTTGATCCGTTCTTCACTACTAAACCGGTGGGGCAGGGGACGGGTCTTGGACTTTCGATTTGTCATTCTATTATCGAAAGACACGGTGGGCAAATAGAGCTTGATAGCAAGCTTGGACAAGGCACCCGATTCACCATCCGCATACCGGCCAAACTAAATGTTCAACAATTGAAGGACTTCTCAAACAGATCAATCTATGACCCGGCACCCTAAAAAATGACAGACTTACTTTTCAAACACAAAATACTGGTCGTAGATGATGAGGAAGCCAATCTCAGACTCCTGCAGCGTGTTCTGCGCTCTGAAAAAAACTACGAGGTTCTGACGGCGGCAAATGCACAGGACGGCTTAAATCATTTACAGAGCAGCGAAATCAGTCTAATCATCACCGACCAGCGTATGCCCGGCATGACAGGTGTCGAGCTTTTGCGGGCATCTTTGAATATTTATCCTGAATGCATCAAAATACTTCTCACCGGCTACACTGACCTTGAGGCGCTCATAGACGCCATCAACGAAGGTCATATTTACAAATATGTGACCAAACCCTGGGACGCCGACGAACTGAAAATAACAGTCAGACGCGCTCTTGAAGCTTATGAGCTCAAGCAGCACAACATCGCCCTCATAAGTGAACTGAAAGACACCATGAAAGAAATGGAACTTTTGTCGCTGGGAACAATAAGAGCACTGGCAGACGCTCTGGATGCCAAATGCGATTACACCGCCGGACACTCATTGCGAGTGAGCCAGATAGCAGCTCTCATCGGCAAAGCGATGGAATTGTCGCCTGAAGAAATACGTGATGTCGAACTTGGTGGCATTCTGCACGACATAGGCAAAATTGGAGTGCCTGAATCAATTCTCTGGAAACCGGGCAAACTCTCACCGGAAGAAAAGGAAGTGATGTCCAAACATCCTGTGATCAGCGCTCAAATAATTGGCGAATTGCGTGGACTGAAAAGAGCCCGCGAATATGTCAAACACCACCATGAATTTTTTGACGGCTCAGGCTACCCTGACCATTTGAAAGGTGACGACATTCCCCTTGGCGCCCGCATTATTCTGGTTTCGGACGCTTATGACGCCATGACCACAGATCGTCCTTACCGCAAAGCGATAGGACACGAAGGAGCCATAATCGAGCTGGATAAATTGAAAGGCTCTCAATTCGATCCAAAAGTAGTTGATGCATTTCTTTCCATCGCAGGTAAAACGGCGCAGGTTCTCAACGATTTGATCAAGAAAGAATTTTCCAATTCTTTTCTTGGCTGGCACTGGGAAACAACAGGAACAACGCCAGCTTTTGAGCCTGAAAAAACAGGCAAGAAATACAAAGAATATCTGGAGATGCAAGAGCTCAAAGCCGGCGAAAAGCAAAGCAAATAGCTAAATGCCAGCCTCTATTCTTTTAAATTCACTGATCATATTTTGCATAATATGCTGGAGAGCCTGGGGTATGGTAGACAAAGTGTCGCTGGAAAAAACAAGCACC
>CAZEQP010000087.1:0-9103 GCA_964514345.1 uncultured Candidatus Obscuribacterales bacterium | reverse complement strand
AACCGGAGATTGTGCATGCACTTTTATAGGTGCAGCAAGCCCGCACAATAAAAGAGCGGACAGACCCGTGACACCAATATTTTTAGGTTTAGCCATCAGTCTTTTCTAACCTCTTATAGACAGTGATGAGAAGGCTAGTTTAAACCCGGAATAGGCAGTATTCTTTAAACACCGAAAAAATTGTAAAGTTGACCGGAAAAGAATAATATGACTAAAAAAATCGCCATAGTGACAGGTGCGGCACGAGGAATCGGAAAGGCAATAACCATCCGCCTTCTGAAAGAAGGTCTTTGCGTAATGGCGCTGGATAAAGATGAAGCCGAGCTTGCTGTTTTGTTAAAAGAGCTTGACAGCGACCTCACTGTTTGTCCTGTAAATATCGCCAGTCACGACCAGATTGAAAAGTTTTTTGCCCTATTGAGTGAGTCTGATACGACTCCGTACGCACTTGTCAACAATGCCGGCATTTTTCCAGGAACACCATTTCTTGAATACCGCAAAGACAAAATAGAAGAAGTCCTGGACATAAATCTGCTCGGTCCCATTTTTATGACCCAGCATTTCGGTAAATTGCTAAAAAGCAGAAATGCCTCCGGTGTCATTGTCAATGTCGCATCTATAGCCGGTCAGGCAGGCAGTGCCGACACCATATACGGAATCAGCAAATCAGGTGTTATAGGACTGACTAAAAATGCGGCGATGGCGCTTGCACCGAACATTCGTGTGAATGCAGTGGCGCCGTCTATGGTGCAGACCGAACTTATTAAAAATGTCAGTGCCGAACGCACCGCTGTTTTCAAAGCCAATGAATTATTGAAAGAGGACATTCATCCAGAAGACATTGCAAACAGTGTCTGGTTTTTATTGAGTGACCAAAGCAAGCATTTTACAGGGGCAACGCTTGATATAAATAACGGCTTTGCTTTGCGCTAGCTATCCGGTGTATTGGAACAAAAGCAATATTCTGCCGCCGTGAGGTCCGGAATTTATGGGAGTCAGGCTTGAAAATGTATAGTTGAAGCGAGCATGTTCCAGAATCGACTTTGACACGTCATCAACCGGAACTACATCCTGAACTACAAACGTAGGTTGTTTAAAAAACTTGCCTTCTTTGATATCGACAACGTCACTTAATTTCCCCATCCTTGACTTCCTCCGCACTTTCAAGCTGAAGGAAAATAATACCAAAATCGGGGTTCCTTTAATAAAAAGGGGCATAATGGATAGTAGTCAGTAATTCAGCCTAAACAGGCATTTTTACTATGAGTCGATTTAAAACCAACATTAAATCATCCCTCAATTTAATAATTGCCTGTGTGCTTTTTTGCGTTGTTTGCAATTCATGTGAAGCAGCTTCGAAAAATAAAGGCAAAGACCCGTCTGCGACCGTAAAACCACTGACTATTCAGACCCCCAAACTGGACACCACTGAGCAGAATCCACCTGCTTCACCAGAACAACCTAAAGAAGAGCCGGCAGCGCAGAATAACGAACCTGCCCCCACAGCTCAAAGCGATTCATATCCGACCGATGATCAGGGACAGAGAGTTTTCTTTCCGCCGCCTAAATTGAACGAGGTTCCCAATTCAATTCAAAATCAGAATCAAAATTGGACTCCCAATCAAAGTACCGGTTTTCTTCCCGATCAAGGATATAACCCCAATCAGAATATGGGGCAAAATCCACAATTTGTGCCTAATCAGAATATGGCGCCAAACCAGAATTTTAACCCCAATCAAGGTTACCCCCAGCCTCACCAGGCACTGAATCCAAACGGCACTCTTTCAGGCGGTGTGGAAACAAGCACTCAGTTTCAGCAGGGAAATCCCAACTTCAGACCACAGCAAGGGCAGATGATGCCACCACCAACAAACATGATGCCACCACCCAATTATATGCAGGGACAGGTGAATTCGCTGCAATACCAGATGCAAAAAATGCAGGCGCAAATGGCACCATTTCAAGCAGCAGCACAACAGTATCAAAACAATTTAAATGCCGGTGCCAATCAATTCAATCTGCGCATAGACCGCCCCAACTGGATTCCGCCCAATGCCTACACTAATGACACCATGATGGCACCATATCACGCCTCAAATCTTTTTTTCTGGGACAAAAGCGCCATGCCTAACCGTCCTCAAATGGTGCAACTAGCCAACTCTGTCACCAGATACTGGCGTGGTTTTGTGCCCAATCCATGCTTTGTGCTGGTTGAGCCATTGCCCGCCGCTCCGGGAAATTATGTTTTTACCAGTCGAGATCCAAGAGCACCCCGCGGATGGCTGCAGAAGACCAATCAAACAAGTATCAGCGGCTATCCCATGTATCGTTATTGGCTCGATAATCCATTTTAAATTTAAAATTCTAATCAGGAGAAATTAGTTGACTTTTTATCAATTTTTGAAAGACATTGAAAATTTCGCATTCTTAGACAGCAAAGGCAATAAAGGCATCGTCAAATTATTGCCTCCGGTGCCCGACAAAGAAATAAATGAATTTCGCAACTCGCTTCCCTGTTATCTGGATGAAGACATGGCAGCAGTATTGCGAAAAACTCGCGGACTGAAATTTGTGCGTCAGGGAAAAGAATCCCAGCATATGGATGCCGGTCCCATTTCAAGCGATATTGACTTCACCGGCAATACCATACACGGACAAGTCCTGGAAGACATAATGCCCACAGGAATCTCTATTGCCAAAGACAAGCCGGGCAATTCATGGGTTGTAGACTTGCACGGCGGCTCGTCTCAGTGGGGACCTATCTTTTATGTTTGTCATGATCCGCCCGTTGTGGTGTATCAATGCTCCACTCTGCAAAAATTTATAGATCAAGTGCTTGCCGAGTTGAATTCACCCTGGTCAAATGAAGTGAGTAAAGTGGCAAATGATCATGCTTACAATATCTGGGGCAAAAATCCCGGTGTTATGGATCAACCTGATTGTTTGTATTCGACAGACCAGGACATCAAGGCTTTCGCGCAAGAACTGGAAGAAGACTACAGAATAATAGACATGCGCCGCCCCAAAATCGGCGACGGCTTTTCCTGGGGCATTTCAGGACCCGAAACCATTTTGAGAAGATACGGTTACTCTATGATGTTTGGATACCAGTATATTCCCAGAGACAACCGTCCGTGGTGGCAAAAGCTTTTTGGCAAGAAGTGAGATACTGCTCAAAAGTCTGAACCGGCTGTGGTGGCGGATTATCCGTATGTTCGCGCAGTGCCAGCCTTAACCAGAGGACATCACGCCAGGCACCGCTTTTGTAGCCGACTTTTTCATAAACGGCTATTTGGGCAAAACCCATTGCTCGATGAATTCCTTCACTGGCCGCATTGGGCAAAGTGATCCCGGCATATAAATTGTAGTAGCCAAGTTCTTTCAATATACTGAACAAGCAGGTGTAGAGTTTTCTGCCCACACCTTTTCCTTTGGCTTTCTCATCCAGATAAATGGACACATTGCACGACCAGTCATAGGCGGCTCTTGAACTATGACTTCCGGCATACGCATAGCCAAGCACCTGGTCGTTTTCTTTATAGACGAGGAAGGGAAACTTGGGAAAACAGGCATCCATGCGTGATTTCATCTCATCAACGCCGGGTGCCTCATATTCAAAGGATATGTAGCAATCTTCGGCGCAATAAGGCGCGTAAATTTGCTGGATGGCAGCAACATGCGTTTCATTGGCGACAAAAATAGAACTCTCTCCAGGCATTGGATAAGTATATCTGATTTATTGCCAGCCCACCGAATTGCGAAAAGGAATCGCCCATGGCGGATTGTGTTCTAAAAGATGTTGATTGTTTAGTACCGAGATTCGACCGTTAGAAAGACAAATCCATAAATCTCTGTTGTTGTCGGCTGAATTTACAGTAACATCTTGAGCCCTGCCGGTCACAATTCGATTAACATAATTGATAATCACATTTAGCTGGTCCAGGGCCGACCGTCCATCCCCGCCGCCCAGCTGGCTGAGAATATTACCCCAGGCTGCTCTAGCTTCGGGAGTCCAGCGCGTGGAATTGGGATTGGATGAATTCATCAAAATAGGGCCGAGATTACCGACAATTTGATCCACCACTCCAGAATCAAGATTTTGACCCAAAAGTCGTCTCAGACGGCTCTCTTCGAACTGATAATCCAGATCGGGTTCACGCTTTCCATCAGGACTGGGATCTTGTTTCACCTCTGTGAAGGCAGATTGAAAAAGTAGATTCGCTGTCCGCTCTGTAATCGCTGTGCCTGCGCGCGCATGAATGTCGCTCTCTAAGGTTGCCATATTTCTTTTTACTTATCGAAGGGATTATCCTGAGAATAGCCGCCGGTAAGTGACTGGTCTTCACCACTTTCTGCAATACTTTTGCGGAAACACGCAAACTTTCCTTCTGTGCTAAACCAAAGGCAGGAGGAGACTAATTACTATGGAATTTCTGTTTTATCCGGTGGCAAAAAATGGTGACGAGCAAATATTGGTTATAAATATTCTCGTTCTTGTTTTGGGCGGCACATTCTGGTGGTGGCTGGCTGGTGTTGCATCCAAATGGCTGGTGAAAAAGTTCGCCACTAAATTACACATATTCAATAAGTCTTCCAGGACCATTATTCGAAGAGTGTGTTTCTTCTTACTGGGGATTTCGGGAACGCTCTTATTAATGGATGCAGTTCATTTGAACGTGCATAACATTTTTGGCTATGTGGATAATTTGTTCAACATGACCATTTTCCATCTGGGTAAGACTTCAATAACCTTGTGGTCTACCTTTTATATTGTGGTGCTCGGTACCATAGTTATGGTTCTAGCGAACCGCGCTCATCGTCTCTTGCTTGCGTTGGCACTCAAGAATACACATCTTGACGCCGGCGCAAGCAACGCGGTTGCCACCATCACCAAATACGCTATCATGCTTGGCGGCGGCGTGGTTATTTTGCAAAGCGCAGGTATAGACTTGACCGCGCTCACTGTTTTTGCCGGTGCAGTCGGCTTAGGTTTATCATTCGGTTTGCAAAACATCACATCAAACCTTGTAAGCGGACTTATCGTTCTACTTGAGCGTCCGGTAAAAATCGGCGACAAAATTGTGGTTGGAAATTACAGTGGTGTCATTCAAAAAATAGCTTTGCGTGCCACTACAATCCTGACAAGCGATAACATTGAAGTCATAGTACCCAACTCCGATTTCATTAGTAAGAATGTGGTGAACTTGAGCCTTTCCACCCAGCGCATACCGGTGAAAATACCATTCAACGTTGGGGCGGATGTTGATATAGAAACAGTGCGTGAAGTCATACTGGAGGCAGCAAACGAACACAGAGGCGTTCTGAAAGATCCTGCACCTGTGGTTTTATTTGAAAGTATCGAACGAGAAGAAAGCAAACTTTTCTTGAAAATATCCACAGCTGAGTTTGCAGATAAGACTGCGACTTTAAAGAGTGATTTGAATTTCGCTGTTTACAAGAAATTGCAAGAACGGTTTTTCAAGCCTGAAAAGAAGAAAGATGTTTCTTCTAAACCGGAAGATGAATCTAAAAAGCCGGTTGAAAATATCTGGCAGGAAAAGAATCCGATTGCAAGTCCGAGTGACTCTAATATTTCAACCAATAAGTAAATTCTTTACTGAAAGATTCCCAGTCCTAGATGCTCTTCGTTTTCATCCTCGTATGAGAAAGTGCCCCAATATTTTTTGACACTCTCTTCCATCGCTTTAGACTCTGCCAGCTTTCCTTGCTCTTTTAAAAGTCCACTCAATATTTTTCTCACTCTCATTTGCTCTTTGGATGATATCAAATGGTTTATTGACTTTAGATAATACTCTTGCGCTCGTACTTTATCACCAACAGCGAGATAGACATCTCCCAGAGATTTTTGTAATTTAGAAGCAGATTCTGGATTATAAACTTGCTCGATTTCTAGAGCTTCTTCAAAACATTCTTTTGCTCTGTCATGTTTTTGAATTGAAAAATAAAAATTACCCAGTTTTTCCAGTTTGTACGCCAAATAACCTTTATCCTGCTTGCGACAGTTTTTCAGAAATCCAATACTTTCTTGATAAGCTTTTTGTGCTTGCTCCGTTTTGTTTAATCCACGATAACAATCACCCAAATCAAACAAAGTTGAAGCAAGATAGTAGTTACAGCCGTCTTTGTCTGTGTATTTCACCTGTCTGACAGCTTCTTTCTCGTAAAGCCGGCTGGCTAAATCAAATTTCTTCTGATATTTATATAGTTCTGCCAGTCCACTTTGATAGTTAGTCTCAGGGTTGAGCGCTATCGCTTGCTTAAATAAGCTTTCTGCTTTTTCGTATCTTTTGTGTCCGGCATATACACCGGCCAAACTGGCTAATTGACCGGAATAACTTCCAGGGATACCTACTCCGCCATAAAAACCTGGATTCTCACCGGGTTTGATGTTTGAAGCTGCTTGCCGCTCCAATGCCTCTGCCTGGGCAAAGTTTTCATGAAAACAGGAATCTCTAGCTTCGTTCATACTCTTGAACCATATTGGTTCCTTGGCGGCCGAACAAGCCGTAAACAGAAAACAAGTGGCAAATGAAATTAGGAGGCTGGCACGAAGATTCATTTAATAATGGTATCCTTTAAAACCTTTAGAGCAACTAATATGGGGCGTTGCATGAATAAATTTTTGGTGTCCGCTTCACTGATTTTCGCAATAGTTTCATATGGTTCGGCTTCATATGCTCAGAATACAGACTCACAATTAAAAGTTGGCCTTGTCCAAAACAGTTTGGCAGATGTTGCCAATGACTCGCAGGCGGCGTTGAACATAGGTGATTATGCCAGAGCGAAAAGTTCTGCCCAAAGCGCTTTGAACAATCTGGGTAAAGGTCAGACCTCAGATGAAATAGCTTTGCGAGTGGTTCTTGGCGAGACTTATTTGAATGAAGGCTCTTTCAATGAAGCCGGCAAAGAACTGGATAAGGCTTATAAGCTGGCTAGTAAATCAAATACTGAGACAGAAGCCTACGCCCGCATACTAGACGACTTATCCTGGGTTTACCAGACACAAAATAAATTCGATCAGGCACAAAAGTACCTGGATGAAGCATTAGCTGTGCAGCGCAAAGTTGCGCCTGAATCGCCTGAATTGCTTGATATTTTGGAACATGCCGGCTGGATAAATGAGCAGAAAGGGCTCTATTCACAAGCCACTCCTTATTTTCAGGAAGCTTTAGAAATACGTCGCAAAAAAGATCCAAATGGTGTGCCACTGGCAAATGATCTGGAACATGTCTGGTCCAACTTATATAGATTGGGACAGAACAGACCTGAGCTTTATGCCCAGGCACTTGCAATTAAAGAGAACTCAAATGAAGTGTTCAAGCCGTTTTTCCCTCATTCAATTGCTGATACAGTCGTTTATTCTTACAGACAGGGTGCACCAAACTGTGCATTGGGTTCAGCCGGAGGTTTGTTGCAGCAAAGCATTACTGCTAATCAGCTTACTATCGATGCGGCGGTATCAAATAATCAAAACGATTTTGCTAAAAGTGCACGTGCTTATGTGCGCATCAGTAATCAGTCTAATCAACCGGTGCAAATATTGATGCAACCGCCGACGTTTATCGTGCTTAAACCAAAGATTCAGTTTATAAGCCAGGTTGCAAGTGACCAGCTGGCGAATAAAATCGAAAAGAAAGGCGAGAGCAAAGCAAAGTGGATTCGATTCTGGGGATCGCAAGCCACTCAAACGATGACATCAAATGTTATAAGCTCAGGCAATATGGTGAATAGTTATGGATACTTTCCGCCTGCTTTCGGCTACGGATATGGTTATCCATATTATCCGGCTGTGGGCGGAAACGGCATGACCACTGTAGTTACAAATGTGCCTGATTATGCCGCACAAGCTAGAGCCATGCAACGAGCACAAGAAGTAACGGCTAAATCGGCCGCAACAGCCACCGACATTCGCGAAACAGCTCTTGGTCCTGTGGTGGTGCAGCCGGGGCAGACAATTGAAGGCAGTTTATATTTTGACCCGGTAAATTTCAACGAAGCACTGTTACGAATACCAGCAGGCAATGCCCTTTTTGAATTCCGATTTATCCGTTAGCCAGTTTCCACAATGTTTCCATAAGCTGTTTCTTTTCTTTTTCAGGCAAAACAGACAAGAATTTTTCCTGTTCTTTAGCGGCTATCGCTTTTGCTCGTGAAAGTGTTTTTCTGCCTTTGGGCGTGAGACTGAGCACATACTTTCTTTTGTCTTGAGGATTGCGCAGACGCTGAATAAGAGCACGCTCTTCCATGTCAGCCATAATTTCAACCACCCTGGATGGGTCTATTCCCATGCGGTCGCCGATATGCTGCTGATATTCGACCAGATTAAGCTCGATTATGCGCAGAACGCCATATTCAAGCACAGACAGTTTCATCGGTTTTAATGCTTCGTCCAGCCTGTCGCGCCATAAAAGATTGGGGCGGTGCAAAAGAAAGCCGATATTCTCCTTGAGACCTTCTCTGGTTGCTTTTGGGATATCGTGGGCTTTGTCAATCATTGCATATATAAAGGATTATTTTTAGAGTTTACGCCCCTGTGGGCTTTTGTCAATTTTTATGAGAAATCTCTAATCTTTCAGATGGTAAATCTCGCGAACATTTTAACACCCCTGCCGTCATAGAAAAGCATGGAAGCAAATTTTACCCTGGAGGCAATTTAAAAATGAATCTAAACCGACCCTTGGCTCTTGCAACAATGGCATTGTGCGCATTGCCTGCGTTCGCTAAAGAAGGAGCACCGACCGAAGCAGGATCGGTGACCACCACTCAAGTTAGAACACATCATGCAAGATTCAAACTGACAGATGATCAAAAATCAAAATTATCGAGCTTGAAAAATCAATACATACTGGACACAGCCACTAAAAAAGCTGAACTGAAAGTGGCTCGCAACCAGTTGAAAGAAGTGATGACCAAAGACTCGATTGACAAAGGTGCTGCACAAGGTCTGCAAAGCAAAATTAGCGGACTGAAAGGTGAGCTTGCCTCCGCTCGTTTGAACATGATGCTTGCTGCTTCCGACATTTTCACACCGGAACAAAGAGCCGCATTCAAAAAGATGCGTGATTTCAAACACGGACATAAA
>CAZEQP010000086.1:0-9128 GCA_964514345.1 uncultured Candidatus Obscuribacterales bacterium | reverse complement strand
CGAGCTTCTGCCGACAAGCCCTTCCATGTTGCGCATGGCCAGTTCATAAATCCTGTCCGATTCTCCGTAATTGTTTTTGGCGTGATAAAGCATCGACAGTCCAATCAAACAATTGACCACTCCAGGATATACATTGTTATTTGATTCGGCCAGTTTGACCGCTGAAAGCCAGTCTGATTCGGCCTGGCTGATATCGCCCTGAGCCAGTGCTCTGCGCGCTTTCTGGTCTAATTCATACCAGGCGGATTGACTTAACTGGCTATTTTCTTTGACAAATCCAAAACGGCTCAAAACAGATTTTTCGTCTATCTGAGATTGAGCCAGGACAATTCCTGGCGCGCCCGACAAAAGAAGGGTAAAGCTCAAGCAAAAGAGTTTTATTGTTTTTCGCATAACCAGAGGCTGAACCTACCCAACCAGTTTGTCTTCAGGGCATCCAGCCTGGACTCTGTGGTGGTCAATTCCTCTGATAAACATTCCAGGCATTCTTTTAATTGTACAAGTTCTTCCTCGTACTGTGTTGCCTGAGAAGCGCGGACCAATAAGTCCGGAATGATTTCCATCTGTTCGTCTTTATCTATGATGGTTAATTCCAGAATTCTCAAGCGATCTAGAGCCAGTCTCAGTTCTTTGTTTCTATTGTCCAGTTGAGCTTCGAGCAATTTGGTGCGCATTTCAAATTTTTGCAGAGCAAGCTCGTCGTCGTCACCACTGAAAAGGCTCGGCTTGGAAGAGATGTCGTTGCTTTTATCAAATAACGTCACTAAATTTAATTTGCCGCCTCCGTTCGACTCCTTCAAGCGCGCCGAGTTGGGATTGTTTAAATTTACTTGTGAATGACGTTTAAATACACGTGGACGTTGATCGCCCACAACTTCTTTTGCTGCAGGATCAAAATTTTCTTGCGGCTGCGGAGTTTCAAAAACCGAATCTAGCAGATTGCTGACCAGTCCATCCAGAATATTGTCGACTTCAATTCGTGACTCTTCGGCCGGAACGAAGTTGTGAGCGGCTGCGCCTTGTATGTATTCCATAGTGGTTTGCTCTCTCTTTGTCTGATGCTGGTCAAATCTCGATGAAATATTAACTAAAAACAAAGACAAAGTACATAGTTTCGCCCGTGATACCAGAGCGGTATCATTTTAAAGGAGGCTTGCCAAGGGAGGTTTTACTTGAGCGTTCCCGCCATCACACACGTGAGCCGATCGGGATGGAAGTACTTTTTCAGAGTTTTGTCGACATCGGATTTGGTGACCGATAAATAGCGCTTTGATACCATATCCAGTTCTTTGGCACCCAGTCCGATAAATTCAAGCTCGGTCAGAACTCTGGCTATTCCGGATGGAGAAGACAATCCGACTTTGAAGCTGCCGACGGCGCGGCCTGCTTCACGGGAAAGCTCTTCATCGCTGATTCCGCGAGACATGAACTCGGACAGTACTTCATCTACAAGACGCAGAGATTGCGCCACATTGGCCGGATTCACAGTGAGCTGGACCGACCAGGGAGTACCTCCGTATGTGGTATCGGAGAAGCTGGAATTAATTCCGTAGGTCAGACCGGCTTTGTCGCGCACCACATTGCCCAGTCTGGAGGTTATGGTGTCTTGACCGAGAGCTGCATTGGCCAGTCGAGCGGCATAGAAGTCGGAGTTTTTTCTCACCAGAGCGCAGGGATGCGCCAGGATGATGTCGGCGCTGCTCTTGTCGGGCAGAAAAGCACTGTAATATTTGCGCTTATCAGGCAATACCGACTCCGGTATCACCACTTCAGGCAGTTTGGGGCCTTCCCAGCTGCCGAATTTAGCCAGTATCTCACGCTCCACTTCCTCGAAGCTGGTATCGCCCACAATACTTATGATGGTCGATTGAGGCGAGATCAGATTGCGGTGTACTTCCACCAGATCGTCTCTTTTGATTTTCATCAATTCATCAATTTGTTGCTGGAATCCCGGCTCCGAAAAGGGATGCGACTTCTTATACAAAGCGTTCTTCATTCCATGCCAGGCCACGCTGCGAGTGTTGTTGGCACTTTCAATCAGGCGAGCCCGCCATTCTATCTGGATTTTTTTCAACTCTTCAGCATCAATACTGGGATTGCGCAGAACGTCGCTCAAGATATCCAGATAAAGCGAAAAATCGTCTTTCACTACATGAGTGGCTATACCCAATCTATAGTTGTCTACTGAAAATTCAAGCCCGCCCGGAATCCCCATATTTTCCAGAGCTTCTGCAATATCGCCTTTGCTGTAACGGCTTGAGCCTCGAGGCAATAAATCTCCCACAAGTTCTGACTGACTTGATGGTCTGTCGTGAGTGAAGTATTTGCCTGCTTTCACATTTATGGCAAATCCAATACACCCGGTTCCGAAACTGGGCAAAAATTGCAAAGTCAATCCGTTGGGAAGAACGACCTTTTTCACTCTTTCTTCAAAAGACGCCGTCGGTGCCGACTTTTTCAATTTTACAGTGACTGTTTTAGGATTGGGCTCAAGGAATTTATCCACCTGATCTTTGCTCAGCGAAGACTTCATATCCGGTTCGGCGATTTCTTTCATCTCCGGCTCTTTCAAAGGCTGCGACTGTGCCACAGTCAGCAAATCGGCTTGGTCATATTCCTCCAGTTCAGCTTCTTCAGGCATCATTTCTTCAAAATTGAGAGGTTTAAAATGACCCACTGTTCTGTTTTTGTTGGTGAAATATTTCTTTGCCACTGCTTGCAATGAATCGACAGTGAGCTCATCAAAACGGTCGTCATAATTCATCAGCCACTGCCAGTCGGCTTTTGATTCGGCTTCTCCCAGCATGAAAGCAAGACTGCTTGAATCAGCTTTAGCCAGGATAGTTCCTTTGCGGTTGGCCGATTTTGCCCGGGCTAATTCTTCATTTGTGACAGGCTCATTTGTCAATTTATGCAATTCGGCAGTGAGAATTTTTTCTGCGTTCTCAAGGCTGGCTCCCGGATTTAGTGTGGCTCCCACCATCAAAAGACCCGGATCTCTCAATTCGTCATGACGGGCAAAGACATCACAGGCAATACCAGTGTCCACCAGAGCCTTATAAAGCCGGCTCGATCTTTCATAAGTGCTGCCCAGGATTTGACGCAAAGCGGCGATGGCATAATTGTCCTGGTGCACTGCTTCGCATACATGATAGCCCAGCCACACGCGAGGCAGATCACCAGAGCGGCTAACTTCAAAACGGCGTTCACCTTCCTGTTCCGGCTCAGTGGTATATACGGTCGGTATAGGTTCAGGAGAAGCGGAAATCTTGCCGAAATATTTATCCACCATGGCTATGGCGTTATCCGGTTGAAAGTCTCCCAGAAGAACTACAGTGGCGTTGTTTGGCCAGTAGAACGTATCGTAGAACTTTTTCAGGCGCTCAAGCGGCACTCCTTCCACATCCGAACGCCAGCCGATAGTCGGGTGATGATAAGGGTGCTCACGAAAAGCAATGGCATAAAGTTCTTTTTCAAGCACTTCTTCCGGATAATTTTCACCGCGCTCAAGTTCGTTGCGCACCACCGACATTTCCGAATTGCGGTCTGATTGACGCAACATCAAATTGCGCATACGGTCGGCTTCAAGTTTTACGCACAACTCCATATATTCGATTGGAACCACTTCAAAATAACTGGTGCGGTCAAACCAGGTGGTGGCATTCCAGTAAGCGCCTATCTGTGTCAACAGATCGTCAATGCCGTTTCCTTTGTCTGCATTGTGAGCTTTGGTGCCTTTGAAAAGCATATGCTCAAGAAAATGGGTGGCACCGGTGAATCCAACACCTTCGTTGCGGCTGCCCACTTTATACAAAACTAGAATTGTCACTACAGGCGCTGTGTGGTTTTCCACCAGTAGCAGTTTGAGCCCGTTTTGATATTTGTACTCAACCACTCCCTGGTTCTGTCCGACCAGTGCGGCTTGTGAAATTTTGTTGGCTTTATCCAGCGTGCTTCTTGTCATCCCGTCCTCTAACATTATTTATTGATGGGGCAAAAGATAAGATACCTCAATAGGAAGATAAGCTGTGAATAGGTTACAATTTCTTCTATATTGGCTTGATTCTGGTCTTAGATCATTTAATGAATAAAACCGCAGTAACTCTGATAAGCCTGAGCAGCACCTTTTTAAGTTACTTGGGTCTTTCATGCTCAGGTGTTTTCGCTTTTGATGAAGCGAAATGGCAAAACCACACGCAGGCAGGCGCGACAGCCTTTCAAGACTTGCGCTATGGCGAGGCTTTGAAAGAATTTACAGCTTCACTTGAAGAATCTAAAAACAAGTGTTCCAATGAGCTATACCAGGCGATAAGCCTCACCAACCTGGGCACTTTGCACCAGAGCCGGGGAAATCTTGACAAAGCCGAACCCTTGTTTGAACAGGCTGTAAAAATCAGACAAAAGGCGCTCGGCCCATTCAATGTGGAAGTAGTCGACTCGGTAGCCAAGCTTTGCCACTTTTATATCGCCCGCAAAGAGTACACCCGAGCCGAAACTCTGGGCGAACAAATCATCAGCTTTGGCGAAACACGGGCAAAAGAACTGGATTCGATGAATTCAGGATTCAAGAATCTCAATTCATTTTATTCAAAGCACCAGGGCTTGAAAGAAGCCTCCAACTTGCTTGAAAAAGCCAAAACAATGACTGAGAGCAAAGTCAAAAGCGAATATCTGGATCTGGCAGTTATGTTCGATTCGCTTGGCACTGCATACAAAGGTATAAAAGACGAAAAGGCGCAAGTCGAAGCCGAAAAACTATATAAGATGGCGCTCAATATAAGAGAGCGTTTTCTGCATGGAAATCACCTTGGACTCTCATCTATTCTGGAAAATCTGGGTAAGCTCTATCAGGGTCAGGGACAACACGAAAAAGCCATCACTTATTTGCGCAGAGCATACGATATATCTTACAAGAGTGTCGGCATGTCGCACCCTCAGACATATTCAAAACTTGACGCACTTGCCGTGAGCCTGAGCAATTCAGGCAAAAGCGCTGAAGCAGAAAATTTGTATCACCAGGCTCTTGCCTCATTTGAAAAATCACACGGCAAAAACTCAGGCTATGTGGCAAGCGTGCTTGAATCGCTGGCAAACTTGAAAGAGAGTCACGGTCATCATAATGAAGCAGCCAATTTTCTTTCGCGCGAATTGAAAATAAAAGAACATTTGAATGGTCCGCATCATGCATCAGTATCCGAGATTGCCGAGAAGCGCAATTATTTGCTCAAACAAGCTCAAGGGCAAGCCAAGCCCAAGACCAAAGAGATATAACGTTTTATACGTTTTGACCTGGAATACCGACAGGTGCGTCCAGTTGAATTTGAATTGAAGTTCCGGCTGGAATTAGTACGTCTTTGCCTTTACGCAAAAGCATGTCGGCAAGCCCGATTCCACCGCCTATGGCCGCACCCGACCAGGCGCCCATACCTGCCCCGCGGCCACCACCGGCAATAGCACCGACTCCGGTACCAAGGGCCGCACCCAGTCCGGCTCCGGCACCGCCGCGAATAAGTGTTTGTCCGGCTTTAGTGCCCCATCCCTCACCGCGAAAAACGTCGTTACTGCCCTGACCTTTGTTTGAATATTTGCCCAAATCACCGACCAGATGCGCTGTAATTGGAATGGTCTGACCATTGGGCAAACGGATACTATTGAAAGATATACTCAAAAGACCCGAACGTGAAAGACGTCTTCCGGCGATTGAATCTGTCACAGTTCCCTGCACCATCGTACCTGCCGGGATAAATCCACCATTGCCCAGGTTGATATTTTGATTTATCACTCCCTGCACAAAATCGCCTTGATGAGCCACCTGAGTCGAAATTGCCGTTTGCAAAGTCACATTCAAAGTGAGACCTGACTGAGCCTGCGGGAAATTGGGAGTCTGGTTTTGATACACAGGCGGGTAGTACTGGCTCTGCGCCTGCCCTGCGTATTGTTGCGGAGGCGGATAGTTATTGCCTGAATACTGGTCTCGATATACAGGTGGCTGTTGTTGAAACTGAGGCGGCGCCTGAAATTGAGACTGATTTTGGTATTGCTGATACTGAGGTGGCGCCTGATTGGGATATTGCTGAGGCGGCGGCTGATTTTGATACTGCTGATATTGAGGCGGCGGGGGCGCCTGATTTTGATAATTCGGCGGAGGAAAAGGCTCTTGTGTTTGATAAGACTGCCCGCCTTGATTGGGCTGGTTGGGCGCGATATCAGAAACAGGTGCATACTGAGGCGCTTCCGGTTGCAGCAATTGCGGCTTGGAACCCTGCGCCAGCGCGCCCTGCGACTGGAACTGGAGCTGAAACAAGAGTGCTACAAGAAGTACCGGAGCTTTTAGAAATATACTAGAAATACTTTCAAAAAATTTTTGCCTCATGGCTTATCACTTACCCGTTTTTGGGCAAAATATCAATAATAATAATTCTATTATCCACGTAAAACTCCAAACCCGGCAAGGGCTCAAAAAAATCATGACGGCTGTGGCACCTCTCAATTCAATCGATCCCACATATTTGACCATGTTGTGTGATGCATTCGTGCATCTGGACTCAATCTTGTCCGACGGCGAAGTGGGCGCTCTTCTGGTCAGCTCTGGCATTCAAGACCCCAGTCCCAATGCCAGCCGGCACAGGCGACTGAGTCTGGCATTCACTGCCCAGCAAGACATAGACAAAAATGCCGGAAGCATTGCCGTTTTTTTCAGACGCACCGGATTTCATATCAAAAAGCGTTATGGTGATGATGCGTATAAAAAATACCGCGAAGAGATTAACCAGGTGCTTACTTTTGCCGGCTATGAATTAGACGATCAGTCGGAGATGAAACAGACCAATCCGCTTGCGACTATTTATGCATCGCATGAAGCAGAGTCACGGGCTAAAAAGTTGAAAGAAGCGGTTCTCTCGCGTGGCATGCACCCTGATATTCAAATGGTCTGCCGGTCTGAATATTTGACCGAAAACAATTATTTTAGAGTGGTGCAAGAAGCGCTCAAACTTTTGATGGAAAAGAACAAAGCAAAATCTCAGTTGCACATAGAAGGCCCAGCCGTGGCTGAACATGCTTTCGGATTCAACTGGGGCGAATATCCTGTTTTGACTGTAAACGATTTTAGAAGTGAAGTCGACCAGACCGAACAGTTTGGTTTCATGTGCATTTTGAAAGCGCTTTTTCTAATGGTGCAGGACGAAAACACAAAAACTTATCGCTTCCCCTGGCACATGAATTTAGATGACGCTCTGGATTTTCTGGGAGTGATTTCTTACTGTCATCGCAAAGTGGACGGCTCTAAAAAAGCCCGTTAATTTTTTTGAGACTAACAGCCGGAAAGAACCTGATGGCGCAATAAAGGGCGGTTGCCCGATTCACCGCAGCGTTTGGGTGTCGGTATCACTTTTCCCGGATTCATTATGCCTGCAGGATCGAATGCATCTTTGACCGCAAGCATCATCTGCATATCCTGTTCGCTAAAAACAAAAGGCATGTCCTGAATTTTTTCCACTCCAATACCGTGTTCGCCTGACAAAGTGCCGCCCAGTTGAACACAAATATGCAAAATTTCCTGACCGGCTTTTATAACCCGCTCCACTTGCTCTTTATTTTCTCTATTGTAGAGCAGGCAGGGATGCAAGTTTCCGTCGCCGGCATGAGCCACGTTGGCTATTTGCAAATTCCATTTTTCTCCGACTTTGTCTATGAGTTCAATGGCCTCAGCCAGTTTTGAACGCGGCACCACTCCATCCAGTACATATCCGTGCGGTGTCACTCGCCCAAGCGCACCAAAAGCCGACTTGCGCGCTTTCCATATTTTCATGCGTTCATATGCGTTTGTGGCCCAGACAAGTGAAATAGCTTTTTGTCTAGTGATTTGCTCTTCCACCAGTTTGCGCTCTATTTTAATGCGCTCTTCCATGCCGTCCAGTTCCACGATAAGAAGAGCGGCCGCACTGCGATCAAGTCCCATGTGCAAATAATCTTCCACCGCATTCAATGTAATTTGATCCACCATTTCCATGGCAGACGGTATCACGCCGGTGGAAACAATACCTGATACCGCTTTGCCGCAGCGAATGACAGTGGGAAAATAAGCCAGCAAAGTTTGCACACTTTCCGGATTTGGCGTCAATTTTAGTATCGCCTCAGTCACTACAGCCATTGTGCCTTCAGAGCCGACAAGCAATCCCAATAAATCAATATCAGGCGATCCATACCAGTTGTGAAACTTGGCGATGGTTCCATCAGACATCACAGCAGTGACACCCAGAACATGATTTGTGGTCATGCCATATTTTAAACAATGAGGACCACCGGCATTCTCGGCAATATTTCCACCAATAGTGGAGGCAATTCCGCTTGAAGGATCCGGAGCAAAATGCAAACTGTACTGTTTGCTGGCTTCAGACACAGAAGCGTTAGTGCAGCCAGTTTCCACAGTAGCCGTCTGCTCATAGGGATCTATTTGCAAAATTTTGGTCATGCGAGTCAATACAAGTGATATGCCGCCCTGCACAGGCGTGGCACCACCCGATAAGCCGGTTCCGGCGCCGCGAGGAGAAACCGGAATTTTGTGTTTATACGCCAGTTTCACCACACTTGAAACTTCTTGTGTGTTGGCGGGCAATACAACAAAATCAGGCAGACTCAAATCGAGAGTTTCGGCATCACACTCATAAACACTCAAATCAACAGGATCGTGAAGAACATTTTCTTCCCCGACGATTTTTTTCAATTCCAGAAGCAGATTCATTAAACTGACTATCTGCCCTGCCTGTTCTTGATAGTTTCCTGGTCGTTAATTGTGTATTTGAAGCCCTGGACTTTGTAGTTCCATAAAAAGGTCCCGCTCTTATCCACTGTCTGGCGCGCGGTGCCATTAGGAAAAGTAAGCAGAGGGTCACCATTCATTGACTTAACCACACCGAAAACCATGGTATTAAATACGATATTAGGTGATTTTTGCAAAAGCTGGATATTTTTGATCTGGCGATCTTTAGTCACCGTATACGCCACCTCACAAGACATGGGAACGCTTTGTTTGAATGCTGTGGTGGCAAGCCCGTTAAATCTGGAATAAATAGCTCCGGCCACACGTCTGTGCCATTCGTCCCAGGCCAGTTTCATATGCGGCTCTT
>CAZEQP010000085.1:0-9147 GCA_964514345.1 uncultured Candidatus Obscuribacterales bacterium | reverse complement strand
CTGAATAAAAAAATTGAACAAATGCTAGTAAGCAAAAAAGAGAAATGAATTTTTTCAATTCGGCGACGACTCCAAAAGTACGATTTGAATCCAAATAGAAATGGCACAGCCACTAAATCTTATTGTAAGGCTGTTGTCAAAAAAATCAATCTATCCAGCCGCCGCCCAGTATATATGTATCACTCGTGTCATAGATACCAAGTACCTGGCCGGGTGTGATTGCAGGTTCGGGTTCGTCGAATATGACTTTGACTTTGCCAAAATCACTTTCGTCTTCTTTGGGTAAAGGATATACCATGGCTTTTTTGGTTTTGCTGTTATAGCGAACTTTAGCCATTGCTTCAAACGGTTCTGTCGGAATATTGGGCACGAGCCAATTTACAAAAGAAGCAGTCAGCTCTTTTTTAAGCAAGGCTTCTTTTGGTCCCACATAAACAACACGTGTGTCAGGATCCAGCGAGATTACATAAAGAGGTTCGGCATAAGCGATTTTTATGCCTCGTCTTTGACCGATGGTGAAATTGTGCGTACCTTTGTGTTCGCCCAGAATTTCGCCTGTCACTACATGTATGATGGCACCAGGTCTTTCATCCAGTTTGAGGGCAAGATAATCCTGGACAGTGCTTCCCTGCGGAATAAAGCACAGGTCCTGGCTGTCGGGACGATTTGCCACCACCAGATTTCTATCCTGTGCCATGCCGCGGATTTCTGATTTGAGCAAATCACCCAGGGGCAAAAGTGTTGATTCAAGCTGATCTCTAGTTATGCCCCAGAGAACATATGATTGATCTTTTGTATTGTCTCTGGCGCGAGCAAGATGCTTGACGCCGTCGACTTCCACCACGCGGGCGTAGTGTCCTGTAGCGATATATTTTGCTTTCAAATGTTTTTTTGCGTAGTTGAGCAGAGCGCCCCACTTAATCAAAGTGTTGCACAAACTGCACGGCAAAGGAGTGCGGGCGCGTTCGTATGACTGGTGAAACTGGTCTATGATTTGTGACTTGAATAATTCACGCAAATCGACTGCATGGTGCTCGATATCCAGATCTTCACAAACACGGGCAGCGTCAATCATGCCTGTATCGCAGCAGCGGCTGCCTGATTTGATAAGCCAGCCTGTCACTCCTACAACTTCATAACCCTGCTCAAGCAAAAGGGCGGCGCAAGTACTCGAATCTACACCGCCGGACATAAGAACGGCGACACGAGTTTTATTGGGATCACTTACGCGGTTTCTGACAGCATCTGGGCTATTTTTTTCCACGATTTGACATATGGCGTCCATAGAAAAACATTATATTGACAAGTGGCGAATATAGTTATTAGTGAAAGCTAATCTAATCTATTTTTTCAAGTGCAGACGGGCATTTGCCACATTGGCACCCTTTGGACTCAACTTCAAATAAGTTTTGAATTCACGCTCTGCTTCGCTCTTTTTATTCATTTTTTCAAGCAAAAGCGCCCGGTTGTAGTGAATCACTGGGTATTTGCCCGATGACTGGACTATCCCCATTTTGAAAGAGTGGTCGCTGGCATCCAGCTTGCCTTCCTGTTTGAGCATGATGCCTTGCAGATTGTATGCAAGCGGGCAGGTTTGACCGATTTTTTTGGCTGCATCGACTGCCTTTTCACATTCAAATCTAGCGGCTGAAAGGTCTCCTGAGAGTCTCAAAGCTTGAGCCAGATTGTAATGCAAAAGTGGTGCGCCGCCAGGCTCTTCAAGCATTATGGCTTTTTTGAAATATTCCACAGCTTCTTGCGCTTTAGCCGAATTGCCCTGCTGGACTAAACAAAGCCCGAACAAGTTCCAGAAAAGAGGGTTGTTCGATATGGAACCTTTTTCAGTTTTGCGGCACTCCCACTCGGCTTCCACAAATTTGCCGTTTTTGATTTGGTCGGAAAGAGACTTAAGTACCGCTGCTTCGCTTGAATCCACTTTAGGCACATCTTCGGATAATCCAAGCGATTTGCGCATGACCACTATCTTTTGTTTGGTATCGTTTATGTATGCAGGGTCAGTTTCAAACTTGAGTGATTGATTAAAAGCCTCCAGGGCTCCTTTCAAATCATTTTTACGTTCATGCACCAGACCCAGATGATAATAAGCCAGAGCATAATCCGGCTTCAATTTTATTGCCAGTCTTCCCTCTTTCTCGGCATTCTCCAGATCGTCAAGACAATAATAAGTGCCGGCAAGACCATTATGGGCAAAGGCAAAGTCAGGGTCTTCTTCTACCGCTTTTTTAAATTCATCAAGAGCTTCGTCGTATCTTTTCTGGTCGCGCAACACATTGCCCAGGCTGTAATGCAGTTTAGGATCTTTGCCTTTAGTCAGGCGCAATGCCATTTTGTATAAAGCTTCAGCTTCTGCAAATTGTTTAAGTTTGTAGCGGACCACTCCTAAATTGCACAGACTGGGCAAAAAGGTGGGATTGATGTCTATAGCCTTTTCATAGGCGCTGGCTGCCTGGGTCATGTCACCTGATCTGTAATAAACCAGCCCGATATTGTTGTGAGCCTCGAAACAACGCCCGTTTATTTTTAAAACCTTTTCAAAGGCTGCTTTGGCGGCGGGAAAATTACCTTTTTTCAGCAGCTCGCTTCCCTGATGCAAATATTCATATATTTCAGGGGCGTATTTGGGTCCTGAGGAGTTAGTAGAATTGTTACTTTCTTCCTGACAGATAGCGGCCGGAAAGGCAAGCAAACTAAATTGGCAGCACAATAGGAAAACGGCTGCACAATATTTGAGCCGCCGCCTGTAGATAGGCTTGCCGGATATAAGTGATTTGTCGATTTTGTGGGATTTGGCTTTTACTGTGATCTGCATCTTTGCTTATGCTAATATACAGGATTCGCTCTTTAAGCTTTCAAGCTTATCAATAATACAGGCGTTAAGGTCTTGAAGGTAATTTCTTCATCCAACTACATGCGTAACAACCCTTTAGCGGCATCCCTTTATGATCTCTTCCTGAAAAGTTCGAAGTTTGCCCGACTTGTTACGCGTCTGAACAGATCTAAAGAGGGCGAGCTCAATGTTTCAGGTCTCACCGATTCTGCCAAAACTCTGGTTCTGTCGGTTATGCAGCACCAGATCAAAAAGCCGCTTGTGATGATCTGTCAGGACAATCACTCAGCCGCGCATTATCATCAAGAATTCAATAATCTTTCCAAATATAAAGTTCTCTGGTATCCGGCTTCTGAAGTCTCGCCTTACGAACAAGTATTGAGCGGACCGGACAATGTGGCAGCTCAAATGGAAGTTTTGCGCACAATGTCGGCATTGAGCCAGAGTGGAGAAAGCGAGCCTTTTGTAGTAATTGTGGCTGCCAGAGCATTGATGCAACGAGTGCTTGACGCCGATACGTTGAAAAAACACACTGTCAAACTTGTTGTCGGCCAGAGTATACAAACCGAAAAACTAGCTTCGCAACTTGTCAAATTGGGATACAGCCGGGAAGCACTCGTCACTTTAAGAGGCGAATTCAGCATCAGGGGCGATATCATAGATATTTATCCCAGCACCGGGTTGCCTGTACGTATCGAATTATTCGGCGACGAAGTAGAATCAATTCGTCTTTTCAATATAGACAATCAACGTTCATTTGAAGAAGCGAAAGAACTGGATATTCCACCCCGCTGGTGGATAGTTCTCAATGACGACGAAGCCGACAGAGCGAAACTGGTCGAACGTTTGCGTCAAGTCACAAAAGAAACAGTAGACAAGCTGGAACCCAATGCCGGGGACACTTTGCGTTCCATAATGGACAGCGACTTGCAAGCCATCGAATCCGGTGCTTATCCTGAATCGATTGAATATTATGCGCCTTATGTGCTTGATAAATTTGCCACCATAATGGATTACTTGCCTGAAAGTTCCATTTTAGCCGTGGATGAGTGGGACACAATAACTCAGAGTCTCACTTCCTACCAGGAAAAAATGGAGAAGAATATTCAGGAAGGGCTTGAAACAGGAAGACTTTTGCCTCTGCCCAGAAAGCTCCATCTTGAACCTGAGCAAGTTTTTGATCAATTGAAAAAATTCCAGAAGGCTTATTTGTCCAGTCTTCCCATTTTTGATCCTGAAAGTTCGGCTTCCAGTGACGCAGAAAAAATGGTGATTGATTTTAATACTGTGCCGATTCAAAAATTCGGCAACGACATGAATAAAGTGGTGAGCCGGGTCAGAGAAGCTAAAAGTGCAGGCAAATCAATAATCATTTCCACAGATCAGCCGCAACGACTTATGGGTTTGTTGCGTGAATGGGAATGTCCGGCCGTCTATGTTCCGGGGACCGATGATGCCACCGCTTTGCACGGAGACAACGAGGACCCAAATAAACCAGGCAAAGTTTTTGTCACAAGAAACGGCTTTATTCACGGCTTCTCGCTGGAAGAAGAAAATATAGTTTCAATCACAGACGGTGAGATGTTCGGTTTGAAAAGAAAACCGACTGTTTATCGCAAGCCGGCAGTGGAAAAGAACTATGAAAAATTCACCTCTGTAGCAGATCTGACAGTAAGCGATTATGTGGTGCACATCAAGCAGGGTATCGGTCAATTCACCGGTGTGCAAAGAATAACGGTCGACGGTCAACAAAGAGAATATCTGACTGTTCAATATTCAGGCGACGACAAATTATATGTGCCTGTAGATCAGATTCACTTGCTTTCGCGTTATCGCGGTGCCGGAGATCATGCACCGCGTTTGTCCAAATTGGGCGGCTCAGAATGGGAGTCTACCAAGAAGAAAGTCAAACGTTCGGTCAGGCGTATAGCCGAAGACCTGGTCAATCTCTATGCTTTGCGTGCCAAGCAAGTCGGCTTCCAGAGCATCCCGGACACACCCTGGCAATACGAGATGGAAGAAGGATTTCCTTTTGAAGAAACTCCTGATCAATGGCAAGCCATTATGGACGTCAAAAAAGATCTCGAATCGGACAAGCCTATGGACAGACTTATCCTGGGTGATGTCGGCTTTGGCAAAACAGAAGTGGCAATCAGAGGTATTTTCAAAATGGTTATGTCGGGCAAACAAGCGGCTGTGCTTGTGCCGACCACTATCCTTGCTCAGCAACATTTCAATAATATAAGTGACAGATTCGCCGCTTATCCCATTCGAGTCGGTTTGTTGAACAGATTCCGCACTCCCAAAGAACAGCGTGAAGTGGTAAGACGTCTTGGCACCGGAGAATGTGATGTGGTGGTGGGAACCCACCGCATGCTGCAAAAAGATATGTCATTCAAAGATCTCGGTCTGGTTGTGATTGACGAAGAGCACAGATTCGGTGTGGCTCACAAAGAAAAGCTGAAACAACTGCGCGTGGCTGTGGATGTTCTGACTATGTCCGCCACCCCTATTCCGCGAACTTTGCACATGGCACTGTCTGGAGTGCGCGACATGTCCAACATACACACTCCGCCAAGTAACCGCGCTCCGGTCAAAACTTTTGTCGGTGAGCATAAATTGCCTCTTGTGCGCACCGCCATTTTGCACGAGCTGGAGCGAGGCGGTCAGATTTATTATGTCCACAACAGAGTGGAATCAATAGAGCAAGTTTGTTTTGAACTGAAAGATCTGGTGCCTGAAGCCCGCATCAATATCGGTCATGGACAGATGCCCGAGCATGAGCTGGAAAATGTGATGCTGGCATTCAACGCTCATGAATTCGATATTCTTGTATGCACCACTATTATTGAATCGGGTCTGGATATCCCGAACTGCAACACAATCATTATAAGCGACGCCGATAAGTTCGGTCTGGCGCAACTTTATCAATTGCGCGGTCGTGTCGGTCGATGCGATGTTCAAGCATATTGTTACTGTCTTTATAAACCACAAAAAATATTGAGCGAACAAGCTCAAAGCCGATTGAAAGCAGTGCGTGAATTTACTTCACTTGGTTCGGGCTATCAAATCGCCTTGCGCGATATGGAAATTCGCGGTGTTGGAAATATATTGGGTTCCGAACAGCATGGACATATGGTTTCGGTCGGCTACGATTTATATTGCAAACTGCTTGAAGAGTCGGTATCAGAGCTTAAAGGCTCACCCCGCGCTTCTTCGCTTGATAGTCAGGTCGACATAAACGTCACCGCCTATCTGCCTGAAAGTTATGTGCAGGATAATCGTCAACGTTTGATCGAGTACAAACGTCTGGCTGATGTTGTCACCATGCGCGATCTAGAACTTATAAATTCAGAGTGGAGAGACCGTTTCGGCAAGGTCCCGCCAGAAGCTCAGCAACTTATGGATGTGGTCAGATTGAGACTTCTAGCCAGTGAAGCTGATATCTCAGCCATAAAACCCGATTTTCAAGGTATCAGATTGTCTGTCAGTTATCGTTTGCAACAATGGCTTCCAATTCAAACAAGACTGCCTAAACATTTGAGCCGACTCACCACTTATAAACCTGGTCAGGCAGGCGGACAGGGTGCCCAGCCATCGGTAATTGTAAAGGTGGATGGACTTGCACCATCTGAACAGTTAAACTTGCTCATTGAATTAGTAACATCCATGTTGGCTCTAAATAACGTAGGTACTGCGAAATCCTGATGAATTTGAAATATATATCCAGCAAGTCGACAACCCTTTTGATCGCCATGTCTTTGTTGCTTGCAGGTTGCCAGCGTGCTGAAAACCGCGATGCAACCACCAGCGGTGCTACCCGAAATTCAAGCGCACTTAATTATTCATCAGGCAAAGCCGCCAATCTAGTGTACAAATCAAGTCTAATCGAAAAAATTCGCAAAGACAATCTGGGCGATCAAACAATCATTTTCAAAATTGGAAATGAAAGTGTAAATGTGGGAGATTTCAAAGCCGGCTTTAAAGAAATGCAAGCTCAAATGAAATTGCTTTTGAGCCAGACGCCGGGTATGGAACAAAAAATGGTAGATCAGGCACAAAAGCTGAATATAAGCCTGTCTTCAGACGAGAAAACAAAACTGCTGAATATGGCTCATGCCAAAATGGGACCGGACTTGCAAAAAGTTTTGAAAGAACAAAATATTTCTCCAGAAGAATTCGACAAACAAGTTTTGCAAATGGGACTGGCTTTGAAAGTAATCAGCACCACTGTAGAACAGTCAGTTTTGCAACAAATGGTCGCCAAATGTTTGCTCATAGACGGCGCTTATGATGCCGGTCTTGCTAAAACCGCCTATAGCGCTTTCATCGATGCAAAATCATCACCACAATACAAAGAGCTGCTCGCTGTAAGCGAGCTCACACAGGCTCAATTGAAAGAACAGCTTATTAAAGACGGACTGGTGCGGGCGATGCAGGATCGCATTTTACAAGATTTAAGATTGTCGGATAGAGAAGTTTTTGAATTTTATAACAGTCAAAAAGACATGTTCTCAGGTGAAGGAAAAGTACGCTGGAGCCAGATTTTCATAGCTTCTCCCAAAGCTGAATTGAAACGCAAACCTGAATTGATGGCTCAAATAAAAGCTAATAATCCCAAAATGTCCGATGCTGAAATTCATACCAAAATGGATGAAGCGGATAAAGGACAAAAAAACAAAGCAATTCAAGATTTGCGCAAAGTTTTGACCGGATATGATTTTGCCAAATTAGCAAATGAAGACACTAATGACCCGCAAGCCAGAGAAGCGCAAACCGGAGGCGAAATGGGGTATATGCCTTTGAAAACACTTGAAGAAAACGAAGTTTTCGCTCCCATTCAAAAAGCTTTGCTGGCACTTTCTCCCGGCCAGATTTATCCTGAACTAATTGAAACACCTTACGGCTGGCACATCATCAAATTAACTGCAAAGCCGTGCGACTTCATTCCGTTCAAAGAAGTTAAAGACGGACTGAAACGCGAATTACTGAACAAAAGCAAAGAGTCTTTTGTTCTGCAATGGATTCAAAAAGAACAAGAAGCCAAGAAGCTGGATATAGCAAAAGAATTCTCAGATTGTCTGACCTTTTCTCAATCATAATCTGAGATAATGTCGCAAGCTTAGGCTTTAAGTGTCCATAGTTGAGGATTTCAAGTATGCTTTCAAAAAAGGTTTTCTTTGTTCTGAGTTTGTCTTGCGCGTCCTTGTTAGTGTCAGGCGCCGCTGAAGCCAAGAAAGCAAAGTCGGAAAAAACAACGACAAAAGTAACCAAAGAAAAGGTAGAAGTAAAGAAGACGGCTACCACCAAAGTTAACGCCGACGCATATGCAGCCAATAAAGCCGGCACCAAACTTGCCATGTTCAAAAGACCGCATGAAGCGCTTGAAAAGTTCAACGAAGCAATAAAATTAGACCCCAATTACGCTCTTGCCTATGCCAATCGCGGCAACACACACATGCTTCTGGGCAGACCGGCAGATGCGATCAAAGACTACGATAAAGCCATTGCCCTTGATGCAAACCTGCCAATGGCATACGTGAATCGTTCATGGGCATACAACGAAGTGCGCAATTACAAAGGCGCTGTCGCCGACTGCGATAAAGCAATCAAACTCAATCCCAAACTTATTCTGGCATACACCAATCGCGCTCATGCCCACAACAAACTGGGCAACCATCAAGCCGCGCTTGAAGATTGCAATCTTGCTATCAAAACAAATCCTGAGTTTGCCCCTGCTTATGTCAATCGTTCGCATACACATATCGGGCTGAAAGATTACAAAGCAGCTATTCAAGACGCAAATCGTGCCATCGAAATAAATCCCAGCCTGCCCAAAGCCTATGTCAATCGCGGTCACGCCTTGCGTATGCTGGGCGAACTGGATGAGTCTATGGCTGATTTCGACAAGGCTATTGCGTTGAATAAAAGACTGGGTGCCGCTTATTTTAATCGTTCAGAAGCTCTGCAAGCCAAATCTGACAAAGACATGGAAATGGCTAAAAAGCTCGGATTTGCAGCCAAAGACGACAACTAAGCTGTCCTGAGTCATGCCTGCAGTTTCGAATAAGTCAATTGCCGACAAGCTTTATATCAAAGCTGGTAAGACCGTTTTGTTTGTAAATGCGCCTTCGGGATACGAAAAGAAAATTGGAAAAATACCTGCCGGTGTCACCATTTCGAAAAACGCTTCGGACAATGCAGACATCATTCAAGTGTTTGTCGAGTCGGCAGCCGAATTGAAAAAATTTCTACCCAGGTTGAAAAAACAATTGAATTCAGGCGGCGCTCTCTGGGTC
>CAZEQP010000084.1:0-9248 GCA_964514345.1 uncultured Candidatus Obscuribacterales bacterium | reverse complement strand
CCGTCTGTGTCGGGCAATCCCAGGTCCAGTATCACCAGGTCGGGTTTCTCTTCGGCAATTTTAGTGAGACCTTCTTTTCCTGTGGTGGCTTCGGAAAAGGCAAAACCGTGATCCACCAGGCTCATTTTGAGGAAACGTCTTATTGGCGCTTCGTCTTCGATTACAAGTATTAAGGCATTATTTTTGGACTTGGGCATGAAATTATTCTACCTCAGGTTTCACCGGCAAGTCTCCTGATGAATCTGTAAGCGGCAGTGTAAAACTGAAAACAGATCCTCCGCCGCTCCGGTCTTCTACCTTAATGGTTCCTCCGTGTGCCTCGATAACCCCGCTTGCTATGGCAAGACCTAGTCCGGCGCCTTGACCGATGCCTGTTTTAAAACTGTTTTCTTCCTGAAAAAATTTATTGAATATTTTTTCTTTGTTCTGATCCTTAACTCCCTGACCTCTGTCGCAAACCGAAATTTTGACATTGTCGGATTCAATTTGCACGTTTATGTCTATCTGGGTGTCGTCAGGCGAATATTTGTAAGCATTGTCCAGCAGGTTGAACAAAACTTGCTGGATTAGTATTTCATCGCATGGAACAAGCGGAATTTGCTCAGGCAAGCTGGTATTGATTTTTCTTTTTTTCTGAAAGTATGCATTGGATACGGTGGCAATAGCCGAACCTATAATTTCATCCACCGGGCACCAGTTCTTTTTCACTTTCAAACTGCCTGACTGTAAACGTGTCATGTCGAGCAGGTTTTTTACAAGACCATTAAGACGCGCCGATTCATTGTATATTTCACCGGCGAGCAGGCGACAGTCGGCTAGAGAAAGTGATTTGCTTCCTTCAAGGATACTTGAGGCGGCACCGGTGATAGTGGCAAGTGGCGTGCGCAAGTCGTGAGAAACTGAGCTTAAGAGTGAACTGCGTAATTGTTCCGTTTTAATCATCAATCTTGATTTTTCATTTTCCTGAGCCAGATAAGCTCTTTCGCAGGCGATGGCAATTTGATTGGCGAATGTTTCAAGCAAATGCAACTGGTCAAAATAAAACATTTTGCTTTCAGCTTGCGGTTTTATGGCAAGCACTCCCATAGTTTGTTTGGAACCCAAAAGTGGTATGTATAGAGCTTTTGCAGAAGGCAGAGTATCGGTGCCCAGACCTGCCGCTTTTTTGTTTTTAAAAGTCCAGGTGGCTACTCCTTCATCCACATCTTCAAGCGCCAAACTGCCTTCGCCTTTTGCAAACAAAGACAATTTGTTGCTTTCCAAATTGTCGAATGAAGCAAGAAAAACTGCAACATGACTGTTGAAAATATCTCCTACATGCCTCAAGCCGATTTTGATTAGGTCATTGAGATCTACGGTCGAGCCAAGCTCTTTACTCAATGAATAGAGGGCTGCCGTTTTCTTTTCGCGCATGCGAGCCGTTACTGCTTGTTGTTTGACTTCGACCATCAAAGTGCTTATCACAAGAGCGACTATAAGCATGACAAAAAATGTGATCAGATACTGGGCGTCGGATACGGCAAATGTAAAATGCGGCGGAACGAAAACAAAATCAAAAACAGCCACGCTCAAAAATGAGGCCATGATTGAAGGACCTCGTCCATAAAGCGTTGCCACGATCACCACACCGACCATATATCCCATCACTATGGTGGACTGCTCGAAACGTCCGTGCATTAGTTTAACAAGACCAGTACAAATGATGACCACTACCAGTGCTTTCAAATATTGCACCGGTCTGGTTCTTGCTCTTGGTGCAGGTGGCTCTTTTTCAGGCGATTGTGATTTTTCACCCGAGATTACATAAACATCGATAGCACCGCTGTGGCGCACCATATCTTCAAGGGCGGAGCCGTAAATATAGTCCATCCATTTCGGTCGGGAAGGCTTGCCCACAATAATTTTGGTGACATTGTTTTGTATGGAATATCTGATGATTTCACGGCTCACACTGTTGCCTGATAATTCAATCACTTCTGCACCCAGTTGTTGAGCCAGTTTCAGCGTGCGTAAGACTCTTGCCCGGTCTTCATCTCCCATCCGTGCTTGGCGCGGTGTTTCTACATAAGCCACAATCCATTTGGCTTTGAATCCGGCAGCCATCCGTTTGGCTGAGCGCACCAGTCTTATCGAAAAAGGGCTTGGACTTATGCACACCAGAATTTTTTCAGATGCCGGCCAGGTCTTTTTTACCTGGTGGGATTTTCTGTACTGATCCATTTGTGCGTCCACTCGCTCGGCAGCGGCTCGAAGCGAGAGTTCGCGCAAAGCGATAAGATTACCTTTTTGAAAAAAATTGGTGAGAGCATACTCAATTTGCTCTGGAAGATAAACTTTTCCCTCTTTTAATCGCTGGATAAGGTCATCCGGAGGCAAATCTATGAGTTCAATTTCAAGCGGTTTTTCAAGAAAAGAATCAGGGATTCGCTCTTGAATGGTGACACCGGTTATCTGTGCCACCACATCATGCAGGCTTTCTATATGCTGCACATTCAAAGTCGTATAAACGCTGATGCCTGCCTGAAGCAGTTCTTCCACGTCTTGAAAGCGTTTGAGATGTCTTGAGCCCGGAATATTGGAATGAGCAAGTTCGTCTACCAGTATAATTTCCGGTTTGCGCTTGAGAGCTAGATCTATGTCAAATTCTTTTTGAAAGGTTCCTTTATATTCGAGCTCTTTGAGGGGAAGTATTTCAAGCCCCTCAAGCAATGCCTGAGTATCTGCTCTTTTGTGGGTTTCTACTACTCCCACCACTACGTCTATGCCTTCTTCCTTGAGTTGATGCGCGGTTTCAAGCATGGCAAAAGTTTTACCCACACCTGCCACCGCGCCGAAAAACACTTTCAAACGACCAGAGTTTTTGTTTTTTTCTTCTTCTTTTAAGCGAGACAAGAGTAGATCCGGATCCGGTCTTTCATTGTCTCTTAAGTCGGTCATTTTTGATTATTCCGGTCCCGGTCAAGGTCTATATTCAGGGTTAAGACGTTTACTACTGGTTTACCAAGAATACCAAGCTGGGGGGATTTAGTATGCTTTTTCACCAGATTCGCCACTATGTCGGAGGATAAGCTTCTCAATCTTGAGACTCTTTCCACTTGGCATTCTGCCGCTTCAGGGCTGATATGCGGATCAAGACCGCTGCCTGAACTTGTGCATAAATCTTCCGGGGCGGTGTGTTCTTTACCGATACTTTCATTGAGTTTTTTGAACAATTCGTCTTTTGACTCTTTCAATTTGGGATTGGTAGGACCTAGATTAGAACCCGAAGAGGCGCTTGCATTATAGGCGGGATTAGTAGCGGATGGTCGCGACCAGAAGTATTTTGGGTCTTTGAATTGCTGACCCAGAAGCTCTGATCCAATAGTTTTATTGTCCTGCACTATCAGACTGCCATTTGCTTGATAGGGAAAAATAAGTTGAGCAATGCCTGTCACCAGCAATGGGTAACAGAGCCCGGTCAAAAGAGTGAGAATCACATAAATTCTAAATGCCTTAATGAATTCACCCATCAAAATTTGCACCCGCCCAAAATAATGTCGATTATCTTTATGCCGATGAAAGGCACAATAAGTCCGCCCAGACCATAGATCAAAATATTGTCGCGCAACAATAACTCCGCTCCAACAGGTCTGTATTTGACCCCGCGCAAAGCGATAGGCAAAAGGGCAAGAATAACCAGAGCGTTGAAAATAACAGCCGACAAAATTGCGCTTTCAGGGCTTGCAAGACCCATTATGTTCAGTCTGTTCAAAACAGGATATGTGGTCGAAAAAGCGGCAGGAATTATGGCGAAATATTTAGCCACGTCGTTTGCGATACTGAATGTGGTGAGGGCACCGCGGGTCATCAAAAGTTGTTTGCCTATTTCGACGATTTCTATAAGTTTTGTCGGGCTTGAGTCAAGATCAATCATATTTCCGGCTTCTTTTGCCGCCTGGGTGCCTGAGTTCATCGCCACAGCCACATCAGCTTGCGCAAGTGCGGGGGCGTCATTGGTGCCGTCGCCTGTCATGGCTACAAGCCTGCCGCCTGCTTGGTTTTCTTTTATCAGTTTCAATTTTTGCTCAGGTGTTGCCTGGGCCAAATAATCATCAACCCCGGCTTCAGCTGCAATAGCTGCTGCCGTTATAGGATTGTCGCCTGTTATCATGACTGTTTTAATGCCCATGGCGCGTAAGTCGGCAAAACGCTCTTTGATGCCGCCTTTGACTATGTCTTTTAACTGAACCACACCAAGCACTTGATTGTTGCGTGCCACCAGAAGTGGTGTGGCTCCTTCTTTGGCCACTTTTTCGGCTGCATCTTTCACTTCGGTCGGCAAGCTGCCGCCGACATAAGATTCAATGGCATCCATGGCTCCTTTTCTTATCTGAACATCATGCATGTCTACGCCGCTCATGCGTGTGTGGGCACTGAAAGGAACAAAAGTGGCTTCGATTTCGTTTATGTTTCGATCTCTTATACCGTATTTTTCTTTAGCCAGAACCACTATGCTTCTGCCTTCAGGAGTCTCATCGGCTAAAGAGGCAATTTGGGCGGAATCCGCCAGATCGCGCTCGCTTACTCCCGGAGCCGGAATAAATGTAGATGCCTGGCGGGCACCAAGTGTGATTGTGCCTGTTTTATCCAGTAACAACATGTCGACATCGCCTGCCGCCTCAACAGCACGTCCCGACATAGCAATCACATTAGATCTTATAAGTCTGTCCATACCGGCAATGCCTATTGCAGACAAAAGCCCGCCTATTGTGGTCGGAATCAAACAAACAAGCAGGGCGACAAGCACTGTAATGCTAATGACCACGCCCTGATTATTGACTTGCACGCTGTAATTTGAATAACAATATAAAGTGGTCGTCACCACAAGAAAAATCAGTGTGAATGCGGCCAACAGGATATTCAACGCTATTTCGTTGGGAGTCTTTTGTCTTTTAGCTCCTTCTACAAGAGAAATCATTTTTTCAATAAAAGTCTCACCCGGATTGACTGTGATTTTTACAACCAGCCAGTCGGACAAAACTTTAGTGCCGCCTGTGACAGAACTTCTATCACCGCCGCTTTCTCTTATGACAGGAGCACTTTCGCCTGTAATGGCGCTTTCATCCACAGAGGCGATGCCCTCTATCACTTCGCCGTCGCAAGGGATTATGTCCTGCGCTTCGACAAGTACGATATCTCCCACTCTAAGGCTACTGGCTTCGACTTGTGTGACTTGTGATTTGGGATCTGATGAGGCAAGTTTTTTGGCTAGAAGGTCTTTGCGAGTTTCACGTAGCGATTTGGCTTGAGCTTTGCCTCTGCCTTCAGCCATGGCTTCTGAAAAATTGGCAAATAGTACGGTGAACCAGAGCCAGAGAGTAATGGCTAAAACAAAACCTGGGTTTTCAATTTTTTCACCAGTAAGACTGACTATATAAATGGCAGTGGTCAATAGACTACCCAGTTCCACCACAAACATGACCGGGTTGCGCATCTGCACACGAGGGTCAAGTTTGACAAAACTGTCTATGAGAGCCTGTTTTATAATACCCGGGTCGAAAGTGCTTATTTTTTTGAGGTTCGTTTTCATTTGGCACCAAAAACCATATGCAAGTGTTCGACTACAGGTCCAAGAGCCAGTGCCGGAATAAATGTGAGAGCGCCGAATATCAGCACGATACAAATCAGGAACGAATTGAACAGTAGTCCTGTAGTTGGAATAGTCCCGCTTGATGTCGGCACTGTTTTCTTTTTGGCAAGTGAACCTGCAATAGCAAGAACCGGGATAGCTAGCCAATATCTGGCAAGGAACATAGCCACAGCCAGACTCAAGTTGTAAAAAGGCGTATTGGCGTTCAAACCGGCAAAAGCACTGCCGTTATTGTTTCCGGCAGAAGAAAAGGCATAAAGTATTTCGCTGAATCCATGCATGGATGGATTTAAAACACTTGTTCGGCCCGGCTCCACCGATACTGCCACTGCCGTTCCGATCAATACTGCAAAGGCTGGAATGAGCAAAACTAGAGATGACATCTTAATTTCAAAAGATTCTATTTTTTTACCCAGATATTCAGGCGTCCTGCCCACCATTAGACCTGCAATAAAAACGGTTACCAGAGCAAGTACACGCATCCCGTAAAGACCGGAACCGACTCCTCCGAATATGACTTCACCCAGTTGCATTAGAACCATGGGTACAAGCCCGCCTAAAGGGGATAGTGAGTCGTGCATACAATTGACCGAACCGTTTGATGCAGCCGTGGTCAGTGTTGCCCAGAGTACTGAATTGACTATTCCGAAACGTGTTTCTTTGCCCTCCATAGAAGGATAAGTAAATTCAGACCAGAGGCACAGTGATAGAAAAGCAATGAAAATGACAGTCATCACACTGAGCAAAGCCAGACCCTGTCTGAGGTTTTTTACCATATAGCCGAAAGTGAAACAAAGTGCCGCCGGAATTAAAATGATCGAGATCATTTCAAACAGGTTGGATAAAGGAGTCGGATTTTCAAAAGGATGACAGGAATTGGCATTGAAAAAGCCACCGCCATTAGTGCCGAGCTGTTTTATCGCCACTTGCGAAGCCACAGGGCCCATAGCAATTTTGGATTGACCGGCAGATGTTTCAATTGGGTTGATTTGGACATAATTGGAAAAATTCTGAATACATCCTTGCGATACTAAAAGAATAGATAGTATTAATGACAGTGGCAATAAAATATGAACTGTCGACCTGACCAGGTCGCTCCAGAAATTACCTATGGTTTCGCTTTGATGTCTTATGAGTCCTCTGATGAAAGCTACAAGCACAGCCATTCCAACAGCAGCCGAAACAAAGTTTTGTACATTTAGTGCAAGCATCTGGGTGAGATAGGACATGGTCGACTCACCGCCATAACCCTGCCAGTTGGTGTTTGTGATAAAACTGACTGTCGTATTGAAGGCCGAATCCGGTGTGACTGCGCTTAAATTTTCCGGATTGAGCGGCAAAAAACATTGCATTCTTTGTATCAAATAGACAAAAACAAATCCGATCAGACTGAAATGCATCAAAGCACTGGCATATCCCACCCAGGTCATTTCTTCTTCAGGTTTTATACCTGAGCCTTTGTATACAAGCTTTTCCAAATGTTGAAGAACTGCAAGCCCTGTGCCAGGTTTTCCCTCATAAACCAAAGACATGTATTTTCCCAAGGGTAAGGCAAGACCAAAGAGAATGACAAAAAATATGGCAATTTGAGCAAAATCCGAAATATTCATGAGAACAACTCCGGCTTAAGCAAGGCAATTAAAAGATAAATGGCAAGTCCGATGGCAAGAATGAATGCCGACCAGAAAATGAAAGTCATTTTTGACTTTCCTCCAATCGACTAAACAAATTGATCAAGCCGTAAGTACTCAAGAAGAGAAACAAAGCAAGTAGTAAAGAAATAATTTCCATAGGCCTAATTGAACTATGTGTACTATCAGGCTCATGCAAAAAAGCATGAGTTTGAGATCAAGATTTTATCAAGTATTTGTCTTGAACATACTTTTCAACTATCGCAATAAAATCCTGAGCCAGTGTTGGTCCGTCCAGTGTTTTAAAGTGCGCTCCATCTACAAATACAGGCGCACGAGGTTCTTCACCTGTTCCAGGCAATGAAATTCCTATGTCTGAGTGTTTCGATTCGCCAGGACCGTTTACTATGCAGCCCATAACCGCCACTTTCAGCTCTTGTGAACCGGGATAATTCTTTGTCCATTCGATACGTTTTTGCGCCAGATGATCTTCGATAGTTTTTGCCAGATCTTGAAAAACTGTGCTTGTGGTGCGGCCGCAACCGGGGCAGGCGGTCACTTGGGCAGTGAAAGATCTGATTTTCAAAGACTGTAAAATTTGCTGGCAGACTTTTACTTCTTCAGTGCGACTGGCTCCCGGAGCTGGTGTAATGCTTACACGAATTGTTTCGCCTATTTGTTCAGACAACAAAACAGAAAGAGCGGCAGAGGAAGAAACTATACCTTTCACTCCCATTCCTGCTTCGGTCAGTCCCAGATGCAGTGGATATTTGCTCAGTTTGGCCAGTCTTCTGTATATGTCGATGAGATCAGGCACTTCTGAAACTTTGGCCGAGATTATTATTTTGTCCGCCGCAAGCCCATAGCTTTCTGCAGCCTGAGCCGATGCCATAGCGCTTTCAACAATGGTGTCCATCAACACGGCGTGTGCGTCCAGAGGTTCAGACAAAGCGGCATTTTTGTCCATGTTTAAAGATAAAAGATCTTGATCCAGCGAGCCCCAGTTCACGCCGATGCGGACTGGTTTATTGTATTTGATGGCCACATCCACCATACATTTAAAATTTTCGTCGTGCTTATCGCCTTTGCCCACATTGCCCGGATTGATGCGATATTTGGAGAGTACTTTGGCGCAATCGGGCACTTCGGTCAAAAGTAAATGACCGTTGTAGTGAAAATCGCCGACCAGAGGCACTTGAATATTTTGCTTTTCCAATTCGCGCACAATGGATGGAACTGCTTGCGCAGCCGCTTTTGTATTTACAGTGATACGAACGATTTCAGAACCGGCTTCGTATAACTCTTTCACCTGCTGCACAGTCGATGCCACATCTTGTGTATCTGTGTTGGTCATTGATTGAATGACCACAGGATGTCCAGTTCCCACAGGAACCGAGCCGACCATCACAGTATGCGTGTTGCGTTTATTCATAAGTTAGCGCACTCATAATATACTCTCCATGAATAACTCGGGATGATTTTCGCGCATACTGTAACCATCATTACCGTTTTCTAAATTGGTTCCCACAATCACGTGGTCGAGCACTTGAATGCCCATCATTCTACCAACCTCGATTAGTCTTGATGTTATTTCCATGTCTTCAAAACTAGGCTTCAACTCACCGCCTGAAGGGTGGTTGTGACATAACAAAATAGAATGACTGTTGGCTAAAACGGCGGCTTTGAAGACTTCTCTGGGATGTACAAGACTTGAGCTTATAGTCCCGTGTGAGACTTCATGCACACCCAGGACCTGATTTTTGGCGCTCAAGTGTATGGTTAGAAAATATTCTTCGGCTGCCAGGCTGAGTGGCTTCAGAAATCTGTAAGCGTCATCCGGTCCTTTTATAGTGATGCGCCTGGTAATTCCTTCAGGCTTGCATTTTTCATAAAAAAGACAGAGCCTTAGTCTGGGCAGTTCGAAATTCAGCTCCTTGACAAGCGTTTTGCTCTTTGTGTTCATGATTTTCACCTCTGTGTCGTCTGCG
>CAZEQP010000083.1:0-9297 GCA_964514345.1 uncultured Candidatus Obscuribacterales bacterium | reverse complement strand
ATGCGTTTTTCCTGCTCTATAAGTTTGATGTTTTTGGGCGTTTTAGGATGCGCATCTTTTATAAATTGCAGGACGGATAGTATCACGCAGTGCAAATGACGCGATCCGGGTTTGACACCCAGTTGAGTCAAGAAAGGATATTCCGGATTGACTCCGTTTGAAATAAAAATGACTTTGTCTTGCGGCATCCATTCTTTTAAGAATACATCAAAGAAGGGACAGGTGATGTCACTTCGGGGGCAGGTCAAATTGTATCCGGCGAAATTCAAATCCACCTGGGTGTCTCTTTTCACTGCCATTGTGTCTGTGAAGGCATCATAAGAAAGAAACCCGCCAATGGCTAAAGGCACCACCCACAATAATAATTTTGAAGGGGCGGCGTAGGCGTCACGCATTCTGGGACCCAGCCAGGCCAGCGCATAACCGATTATGATAAACAAGAGTATTAATGAAGAGGCAAACACAGGCTGATCATGATAAGCCCAGCCTTTAAATTGCATCAAATAAGGAATAGTGCTTGTCACCGCAAGTACAATTAAAGGCATTACAAGGCTTGATTTGCGGCGCAGTGCCATTCCCAGAGCGCAGACAGTGAGCATTAGCCAGAATACAAGCCGTTTATCGAGCGAGCAAAAACTACCGCCCAGTGAAGTATCCCAGAAACTGTATCCCAGCATGAAAGCCGGTACCACAAATCCAAAGTAATTTTCGCGCATGGCAGAGGGCATGACCATAAAATGCCCCAGATAAGCAAGCGCCGCACCAAGTGCCCCCCAGGCTTCGGTGGTGAAAAAAATCTTGTAAGTCGAAAGAGAAAAAAAGTTTTTTGAAAGTAAAAAATACAGCTCGACCAAAAGAACAGGCACAAGAAAATGCGGCTTGAGACAAATGCCCATTCCGCCTATTATTCCTATTATTACGCTTGCCCAGGCAGGCGGTCTTTTGTGGGCTTCCCAGGAAATCCAGCGCATGACAAAAAAGGGCATGTAGAACAGAACAAAAATAGTTTCTCTCTGTCCAAAATCATGACGGAGCAGAAAATTGAAATAAATGAGCCCTACAATAAAAGCGATATAGGTGGCGGCGTCCTCACCTTTTTTGGTGCCGGCGCAATGAAAAAACAAATAGTAACAAGTTAGTGCCGAATATAGTATCACACAAGCAAGAAAGAAAGTGAACGCTTGCGGGGCGGGAATATGCAGAATGTTTGCCCAGGAAGCCGGAATCATGTCGATATACCAGACCAGAGGCGGGTTTACATCCATCATGTCTACATAAGGAATTTTGCCCTGCAAAATGAGCTGGGCGGCATTAAAGTGCAGACCGGGGTCCCATCCCATATAAAGAGGATGCAGAATAGCGGTGTAAACAAGACGAATTATAAACAGTGAAATCAATACAAGCGTAATTTTTTTCAGTGTGCTTGTTTCTTTCACCGCAAATTACATTCCGAAAATTCGATAATAATGATCGTCGGTGCGCCAGTTATACAAATACCACTGACGAGTCAATTGTCTTTGAGTGGAATCCACTTTGGACCAGAATTTCAAATTAGGCCTTTGACTTGAATCGAGACCTTTAGATTCGGGGAATTTTTCTTCAAACCAGCGTCTTGCACCTTCTTTGGGTTCTTCGCCTTTATAACTTTCAATGTCTTTGAGCTTGGCTTCACGCGCCAGTTTAAAATGAATCCACTCGTCATAATCGCTTGAAATATTGCCGCCCTGGCTCAATTCTTTTACCGAGTCCAGATCTTCATCAAAAGCGGCTTTGAGCAAACGGTCACCGTGCACTGAGTAACGGTCGGTCATGTAATGATTGATTGAATAAACCACAAAACCGATCAGAACCAGAGCCAGTATGATCAACGGCACTTTGGCCATTGAAACGGCGTTTTCTTGTTTTTCTTTAGGATAGTCGTGCATAAATATTTCGTTCCACGTAAGAAGAACATCGTATCGTCTTCAATTATCGGATACTTACAAGTGCTAGGCTACAAGCACATCACGACACTTGGGATCACGAAGTCGCCAGATGGCGGCATCCGACACAAAATGATGGAAATTGATGCAAGCCTGGATTGTGCTTGCTCCTAAAGAGAAGCTCAGTCCGAAATACATTAGAAAATGGGGCAGGAATACATAAATAAACATGCCGCCCATTATGCCTAAAGCCCAATATTTCAAGGCTCTGGGCTTGAACCAGTTGACAAAGACTTCTTTGGGAATCATTCCTTCAGGCAGTCCTTTTTCTTTGATGTAGTAACCAAGCGACACAGCTAAATATTGACTGCCGTGGAAAAAGGGCGGTCCGTAAATCCAGACCATTGCCGAAGCCATGCCGGTGGAAAGTCCTATGAGCCAGACTGTGGCCACTGTGGCCAGTGCCGGCAGGGGCATGAATTTGCCTTCGCGGTGATATTTGCGCAAAAGGGCGGCGGCAAAAAGGATGCACATCGTAGTGAGAAAAACTTCGCCCAGTTTATAAAGCCAGATAGGCAGACCCCAGAAAGGCACTTCCACTCCAAAATAAAAATAAGGAGAGAACTCGCGCTGGGTGAGTATTCGAATAATTACAAAGTAAGAGAGGCTATGCATGAACCAGCGGAATGTTTCACGCTCGAACTTGGACATGTAATAGTTTTGTTTATAACAATAAATGAGGGCGATGCCGTAGCATTGCCCCACATAATGTTGGAAGACCCACATCATATGAATATAAATGACCATTCCGGCTGCTTCTCTAAATAAAAGAGCCATGGTCCAGAGGGCTAAAGAGCACCAGGGAAGGTAATAGGCGTATAGTTTGAAAGTTTTGCGCGACTCAGGAGTGGCATAAATGCGCAAATAAGTGGCGACTGTATGAGGATCTGAAAATAAATGCTGCCCGAAAGCAGAAATTATGACAAGGAAAGTGCTTGCAAAAAAAGCACCTCGCCAGGGCAATTGCATGTCCGACGGATTCCAGCCGAATACCATCAGATGAAATCCGAATAAAAGCCAGAGCCCGCCGCCAAAAACAAAAAGGGTGTCAAACCAGGGGTTGACAATCCAGGCGTATGGTTTGGTTTTTGCAGTCTCTTTGGTGACCGGTGCAGCTTCAGATTTTATGCCACCGGAACCTGCTCCTGACCCAATTGGAATGGTTGTACTGACCAATTTTTCCTAGCCTCTCGCGTTTCGTTGTAATCGGCCACGATGCGGAGCTTTTTCTAGTATATAACAGAAAGTGAGCTTGCAAAACGGCCTCAGTCTTCAGATACAAAAACTAAGCCAAAAGCAAGTTTCGGCAGCGTTTGTCTCTCAGTCTCCAGATGGCAGCATCGGTTATGAAATGATGGAAATTGACCGTTCCCAAAACGAGCCCGCCCACCATCGAATAATCGAATCCAAGTTGCATGAAAAAGTGCGGCACGCCTACATAAAAGAAGCAGCCGGTCAAAATTACCGTACCTATATATTTGAGACCGACTCCTGAGCCTGCTACTTTGGCAATATCCCAGGTATTCATACCTTCAGGCATGCCGCGTTCTTTCAAATAATAAGAAAGACAAACGGCCAGATACTGGCTGCCGTGATAAAAACCGGGCACATAGAACCACATCATGGCGTTCTGTGTGCCGCCTGAAAGTCCCAGGGCCGCCACTGTCAATATAAGAAGTATGGAAGGAACCGGCATCAGTTTCTTTTCCATAATGAATTTGCGCACCAGAACTATGGCAAAGGCGATGCTCAAACATATGAACATGAAGCGTGAAGCGTATAAAAGTCCTGTGGGTAGAGGTCCCCAGAATGGAATGGGCACACCGTAAAAATTGCGCGGGCTGAAATTCTGGTCTGTCAGAAACCTGATAATGACAAAAGCGGCCATCGAATTGATGAACCAGCGGAAAATTTCTTTTTCCAGATTGTTCATTATATAGCCGCGTTTATAACAATAAATGAGGGCTATACCGAATGCCTGGACGGCATAATGCCAGAAAACAGTGATCAGATATAGATACACCATGCCGCTTGTGAATTCCGGCTTGGCCAGTCCCAGAACGAAAACCGGGATACAGGCATAAACAAGCCAGGTGCGGTAAAACTTAAATCTATGTTGGTCTTCCTGACTTCCCCAGATACGCATATATGTAGCCGTGTTGTGCGAATCGGCAAACATATGCTGCGAAACGAACATCAAAGTAATGAGAAACATATTGGTTGGAGTATTGAATTCTGTCGGCACCGTCCAGCCGATGAAAAAATAATTGAAAAGCATGAGGCATAAAACACCTCCGCCTGTCACGAATATGAAGTCAAAAACCGGATTGATAATCCAGGGGTAAGGCTTGGTCTTGGCCTTGGCCGTTACCTCTTTGGGTGTATCCGGAATACTGTGTGCGCTAGCCACACCACTTATATTGATTACCAAGGCGTCTTTCCTCTGTTTTTAACGACAAAAATGTGCACAAAAAATCCAATTGACGACGCCGGCATTTAAATTGTACCCGCTTGAGTGGTGTCTAAACTGATTAGGGTAAATCAGGCGCTTATTGTTAAGATTTTGCTGTCTTGTAATAGGGTGCCAGACGTTTGATTGTTTCGGCAAAGGGAGTTTGTTTAAAACCAAGCTCTTCGATTGCTTTGTCCGGGCTGAAAAATATTTTTTTTGAGGAAAGAAAAGATGTCTGACGATTGAATGTGGGCTCTTTGCCGAATATATAACAAAGTGCCTCCAGAGAAAGGCTGACAGACATAAGCACAGGAGCCGGGACTACAAATATCGGCTTTGAGAGGTTGAATGTTTTGAGATAAATTTCGGCTGCTTCTTTGAAGGTCAAATTGGCGCTGACAATGGCGTATCGCGATCCGGCCGCACCATTTTCAATGGCACTCAAATGGGCTTGCATGACATCATTGATGTCGCAAAAGGTGACACCGCCAGGCGGCACCATGACAAAGGGCCATTTTTCCATCGAGGCGATTATTGCTTTGTGGTGCTTGTGATGATCCCCTTCTCCAAATGTGATTCCCGGACAAAGTATGACTGCGTTTAAACCGCGGTCACAAGCGTTTAATACTTCATTTTCGGCTATATGTTTTGAGTCGCAATAATTGAGATTAAGTCCTTCCAGGTTGTATTCGAAACTTTCATCTGCAATTTTGTCTGAGTCTTGCGGCGGGACACCCATTGCCGCCACCGAACTTGTGTGAATGACACGAGCTATTCTGGCATCCAGACAGGCTTGCATGACATTGCGGGTGCCTATTACATTCACTGTAAATTGTCTGTTGGTGTCTTTGGCTTTGTATGAAATCAAACCGGCCATATGAAAAACAATGTCGCAGCCGCGAACCGCTTCAAAAACCCGTTCCCGGTTGGTCAGGTCTCCGACAAAATGTTCGAGGGGCAAATCTCTTAAAGCTTTAGGCGGAGCGCTTGCCCGGCTGAAAGTGCGAACAAGATAACCTTTCTGGCATAAAAGACGAACCAGGTTGACTCCGAAAAAACCGCTTGCACCGGTTACCAGGATTTTTTTGCCTTCCCCTTCTTCGATTGTGCTCATTGGCTTTTAACCTGTTTCAAAAGCTCAGTATTTTTGTAGGTCTTGATAGCCTCGTCCAGACCTGTCGCGGGCCTGCCTAAAAGCTCGTTCGTCCCATTTTCAGCATCGCTTGTGATGTTGTCCATTTGAGCTAATATTACCTGGTCTTTGGACAATATTGGAACATCCTGGACTATAGACAAAAAGGAAGCTATGGCAAGTCCCAGCTGGGGATTGATGGCGGCAATCTTGGGCTTTTTGTCAAGCAAACTGGAAAGTTTTTCCACCAGTTGTGCCAGTGTAAGAATTTGTGGTCCGGCCAGATTTACCGGCTTATCAAATTTTTTGTCCAGAGAATTGACGATGCAATCGGACATGTCCCCAATGAAAAGAGGCTGGATTTTGTTTTGCCCGCCGTGAATCAGAGGCACTCTCGGTTTTTTGGCAATAAGTTCAATCAGTCTTTTTACCAGCTTGCTGTGACGTATGCCAACCTGGTGCCCGATTAAAAGAGAAGGGCGCAAAATGACATGAGATAGTCTGGACTGTTCAAGCGCTTTTTCAGCTTCTCTTTTTGTTTTATGGTATTGCGAGGGAGAATTTTCACTGGTACCAAGGGCAGTGACGAGCACGGCTTTCTCGACTGAAGCCGAAACACAATTATCCACCCATTGTTTGGTCATATCTTTGTGTATGCGGCTGAATGATTCACCTTTTGGCGGAGCTATGCTTCCCACCAGATGCACCGCGTATCTGGCTCCTGTAAAATAGGATTCGGCATTGTTTCGGGCATAGTCCACAGGAACGATTTCCACACCCGTGCTTTTTAAAAATTCCAGATTCTGGGCACTGGTGTCTTTGCGCACCAGACATCTTACTTTATAGTCGTGTTTGCATAAAGCCTGCACAAGATGAGTACCCAGATAACCTGTGGCACCATCGACCAGAACCAGATCTCTTGTCGGACTCATTTTTTGAATCTGGCTGCGATTTTTTTGATCAAAGTCACTTCGCCCACTTCATTGCCCTGGGCTTTGTGTCCTAAATACTGAAGATAATAACCGCCTGTTATCAATGCCGAGCCTGCCAGATAACTTTTGGTGCACAACAAATACAATCCGTAAAAAACCGCTGGAACGCCCACTAAATGCAAAACAGCATTGAGCGGATGTTTGTGTCTTTGACCATAATCTATCAAAAAAGCGGATGCCAATTTTCCTGTGCGGGCAAGCATTTTTATCTCCTTACTTAAAAGAATGCAGTGTTTTTTTCATAGCCTCCTGAAAAGGTATTCTCTGGGTGTAATTCAGGTCCCGTTCGGCTTTGGCTATACTGAAACCTTGATTCAGACCAGCTAGGCGAAAAGCGGCGCGCGAGAAACGGGAAAAGTGTTTATGCGATTCAGGGGGCAGGAATTTCACCGCATTTGATATTACCTGAATCATCGGCTTGGCTACCGCCGAAGGCATTTTTTTTGTCACCCGGGGCAGATTCATATTGTCGGCGATTGTGTCGAAAAGCTCTTTTTTAGTGATTTTTTGACCGTCGGTGAGATTGTAGACCTGACCGTAAGTTTTCTCGTTTAAAAATGACGACTCGATTGCTTTGCTCAAATTGTCCACATAAATAACATTGGTTTCTTTGACACCGCCGTCGATGAGCATAACTTGTTTGTTTGAAATGGCTTTGATCAAGCGGGGCATCCAGGCACGTTCTCCCGGTCCGTAAATAAATCCGGGGCGCAAACAAGTTATGTTGATATTCTTGTCTTTATAGGTGGTGAGAAACTTTTCGGCTTCCACTTTCGAGTCGGCGTAAGACTCACCGCACAATACAAGAGGAGCACTTTCATCCACATTGTATTGGTCGTCTTGACCGGTTATGACAGATAGACTGCTTATATAAATGAATTGTTTTGCCCCGGCTTCATGGGCTGCAGCCAGTGCGTTTTGTGTGCCTTTCAGATTTATGTCGAATATGGTCTGTCTGTTTCCGTGCGGGTCTACCATGCCGGCTGCGTGCACGACTATGTCTGCTCCCTCAAAACCCTTTTTAAGTGATTCGGTGTCCAGTATTTCGGCTTTAATAGAGCAAGTGCCTTCGGGTGCTCTGGCTATGTCTCGGACCAAGGCTGTCACTTTGTAGTTTCTTTCCACAAGATATCGAGCAAGATTGGCTCCTACAAGACCACTTGCACCGGTTATGGCAATTTTCGGTTTTTCCATTATCTCAATAGTTCCAGTCTTTGTGAAAATGATTGCGGGGCTGAAAGCAAGGGAATTTTTACTTGCGCTTCCGGTGCACCCTCACGCACCCTTTGCTGGCGCAAACGAGTATAAGTGCCCGGTCTAAGAAGTTCAAGACGAGGATGCTCCAGTCTTTGACCCAGACGTTTGTCTTTATATTCAGAATTTTGTGCAATCAAACATTGATCAAAGATGCGCTCGAATTCAGCCAGTTTATCTTGTTTGATATTTTTTCCTTCAGACATTTCAACATAACAAACATAATGCGGAGGAGAAGATAAACGCACTTCCACTGTGAAATGCACCACTCCCTCCAGATTGGCCAGCTGCACTGATTGATTGGTGGCGGCAAGCACCTGCTCTTCGGTCAGTTTTTCGCCTGTGATTGAGCTTACACCCAGGCCCTTACGCACAAATCTTATAAGCGGAGTCTTCTCCACAAAGCCTGTCACTTCCATCAGATCGTTGATGTTGTATCTGTATATGCCGGCATTGGTGGTGAAAAAGATGTAATAGCGTCCGTTCAGCCTTAAGTCTTCTACTGTGAGGAATTTTGGGTTTTCTTTTTCCATTTCATCCTCTTCTACAAATTCAAAAAAGTGTGAAGTGACAGCCAGTATTCCGGAGGAGCCGTCGTCGGAAATAGGCACTGTACCGCGTCCTTCTGAAGCCATATAGCCAAGATCACGCACCGGAACCGGTCCGTATAGGTCAAATAATTTGTCCAGATAAAAGGACATGGGACCGCCTTTCCAGCAACTTAAAATGGAAAGATTGGGCCAGACAGTCTCAGGAGTAAGAACTCCGTGTTTTTTGATCAGGGCTTCAAGTTGCCGGGCTTTTTCCGGGTCGGGTTTGAGATAACTGTCGAATGAACCTTGAGGAAGCATTTCGTTTAAGTCATATTTATGATGCAGATTTCCTGTGCCGATATCTTCGATAAGTTCGCCGGTATATTTTTTCAATTGATCGCCCAGCAAAATTAAACTTGATGGGTTGCAGCCGATAACCGCTGAAACGTCCTGCATCAGCGCCGCTCTGAGCATCAAATAGTATTTTGCGTCAACATCTTTCACTTTGCAAATTTCGTAAGGCAGAGCGAAGTGACGTTTGATGATGGGCGACTGATTGCGGGCCAGAAAACCGGATATAGCACCGCAGGGAATTCCGCTCTGGGTGCGGCTTTCTTCGTCGTTTGAAACTATGGTGAGAAACTTTCCGGCGGCGGCTTTCGGGTTGTCCTTAATGATGTGATAGTTATGCAGATGGAAGGCGTGAGTGTAGTCTTTCAGGTGCGATGGTGTGACTGGCAGCCACTTGGGACTGGCTGTGGTTCCGGATGTGGTGGCGAACATGACGGGTTCTTCGACCGTCAACTGTTGCTTCTCTCCTGCGGCCAGCCGTTCCACATAGGGTCGGAAATATTCGTAGTCTTTGGCCGGCACCCGGCTTGAATAATCTTTATAAGTTTGTATGCGGTCAAAATTATGATCTTGACCGAATCGTGAACGGGCATTATTTTCA
>CAZEQP010000082.1:0-9302 GCA_964514345.1 uncultured Candidatus Obscuribacterales bacterium | reverse complement strand
AAAGCGGGCCCCCAATAAACCGCTCATGCCGTGCTCCAGCACGCTCTTAATGAGACTGCCTTTGCCGGTGGCAAAAACGACAAAATTGTCGAAAGGCAAGACTTGCTCAAGCTCTTCGCGAGTAATTTGTCCTTCCTGAAACACTCCGCGCATTCCGCCTCTGTTGTGAAAGGCTATAGTGACACCATAGTGGCGTCCGGCTCTAGCCAGCGCGTCGCAAACAAAATCACCCATAGCAGTGTCGCATGGCGCCACTTTCTCACCGAAATCATGCGTATTGGTGGCAAGAATTTCTTTTCGCAAATGAAGTATCGGCTTCACTTTTTCTCTTATATAGTCTTCGATATCTTCAGCCGGCTCCAGTGAATTTTCCACCGGATACAATTTGTATTTGACATTTTTTTCGACCACGCGCCCGTTTTCGTCAAAATTCAAATCGAGCTTGCCCACGTTTTTGCCGTAGCATCCGGCTTGCACAATTGTTGTGGCAGTACCGTCTGAATGTTTCACCACCACGCGATCGGCCAGCCGGCTGTGACTGTGTCCGCCTACGATGGCATCTATATCCGGTATCGCTTTAGCCAGGTCTTCATCGTCTTCTATGCCGCAATGGGTAACCAGAATGATTTTGTTGACACCTTTGGCTTTCACTTCATTGACTGCATCCTGTATAGGATTCATCCAGTCGTTTTTGCCTTTTGCTTTCAGTTTCACATCTTGCATATTGGCTGCAAGCACTTCAAGATCATGAGTGATGGCGCCGATAAAAGCCACTTTTTCATTGCCGAATTCTTTTATCACATAAGGCTTGGTCAGTTTTCCCAGATTGGGCATTTTGGTGAAATCGAGATTGCAATTGATAATATCGAATTTGGCTTTGCTCAATTTGTCGGCAAGATTGCGCGCTGAATCGTCAAACTCATGATTGCCTATAGTGTAAATGTCGTAGCCCATGCGGTTGAGCAATTCCACTTCCACTTCGCCTTTGTATTTTGCATACAAAATAGACCCCTGGAAAATGTCACCGCCGTCTATAACAAGAGTGTTATCGATAGAAGACTTACGCAAATCACGGATAAGCTGGGCCATTCTCCCTGCTCCGCCTATCACTTTTCCGTTTTCACGAAACGGTTCGTCGTGTGCATGGAAATCGTTAGTATGAATAATAGAAAGATTAAAACCCGGAGGCTCGGATGTTTTAGCATCGACAGGCTGGTTTAAACTTAAGCCTATGCCTGAGGTTATAATTGATAGACAGAAAGCTAGTAAAGGTTTTTCGAACTTGAAGAATTTCAGAAACTTTGTGCCACCCATATTATTGATACCGCTCCTGTCATTTTGGGGACCGGCTATTACCGGAACCGCCAACCTCGCTTTCGCTCAAGACTCCGCCTCAGCAGTCGAGCTTGCCCCACAGGTAATCAAAGAGTCTGGATGCCCTGTCGATATATCATCAGCCAAAGCCTTTCTCGACCTCAATTCCTTCGGCAAACCCGAATATTCGAGAGTATACATCACTTACAAGAATGTTTCGGGAAAGAACGTATATTCAGTCAATTTTAGGGTCCGTTTCACCAATGAAGAAGGGGCAAATCTGGGCACCTTTCAGGGCTCCCGAACTGCAACAGTCACCCCTGACGCCGAAGGCACCGAAAAATCGAAAAAAGCCGGCGCCATCAACCCCAAAATCACCTCTTATAAAGTACGTGTTTTGCAGGTCAAATTCGAAGACGGTAGTCAATGGGAAAGTGAAGTAATAAACAATGTAGGTCGGACCCAGCAACAGCAAGACCCTCAACAAAATCAAGATCAGGGTCAAGACCAGGGTGGTGGTGAAGATCTCTTTCGTCCCGCTTCAAATTCTACTCAACAACCGGTTCAGCGAATGCCCGCTCAACAGCTTCCGGTTCAACAAACTCAGGCACCAACTCAAATTCAAGATGTTACCGGTCCAGGTCCTCAGGCAGAACCGGATCAATATCCGCCACCGGCTATGACACCAAGCCTACCGGAGCAAGCACCAACGGCAGCACCAGGACAGGGCCCGGTTTTCAATCCAAACGACGACACCCAAGACCAGGGCGACGCCTTTTCACGCTAATTCACTGACTGTTGAGGACGTGACCTGGATAAGATTCCTCAAAGTAAGGGCCGCTGACTGAATAAAGTTCTTGTTTCCAAACGAAATAGAACCATACAAATTTCTTTTTACTCAATTCAGCCGGTGCCGGAGTGAAGGGTTGACATGAGCTGATCAATTTTCTTATGGACTCAGCATTGGCCGTGCTCTGTCCCCTTTCACGACATTCAAGCAACTCGATGCTTCCGTTTGGTTGCAGCTTGAATGCAGCATGAACTTTTCCTTGCCCGCTAAATTTGTATGCCTTTATCAGCTTGTCTCTAAATGCTGTTTTGTAGTCACTCAATTCACTACCTGCAAACGCCGATAGACAGAAATTAGTGCAGAACAGAAAAACAAGCACAAACATGATTCTTCTCACGAACACATTCCTCTCTTTCTCAAGCTGTCACAGACTCAGTGACATCAATAATTCCAACACAAGCGCACGCTGCACAAATATATACTTCCGATAAATAGGAAATTGCAAGATTAGCCTATTCACATCTAAATTTTAGGTGTAATGTATATTCAATTCACTATCACAACTGAATATTTTCAAGTGGTGTACCAGCACTAGTCACCCTTTAGTTTGAAGGATCTTCTTCTCATGATTCTCCGGCTTATTGGTCTGCTGATCCTGGTGATCGGCGCTTCGTGCCTACTCGCTTATGCCCCCTGGCAAATTGTTTTGCTAGGATTCGGCATCGCCGGTATCGGTTACGGAGTCATAAAATTCAAACAAGCGGCAAATCGCCGCCGACGGATGCGTCGTCTGTGGACGAGCGCAAAAGAAATCGACTTGTTCGAGTCCTTTTACAGTGAAACAAAAGAACTGGAAGACGTTCTGGATCCTGGATTCTCTCTTCCCACGAAAGAAGACCGAGACAAGATCAAATTTCCACATCGTCGCAAAACTCTTCCCAGTGCTCCTGTCTCTCGTCGCCCTCAAGCCCAGACTCAAAGACTCAGAACGCAGCGCCCTCAGCCTCAATATGCGGCTTATAGTTCCAGATATCAGCAGCCTGCGACACCAACCCGGTCAAACGTGGAATATAATACAGGTAGGCGGAAAACTTTCAACATGGCGGCTCTGGCTTCCAGAAAGAGCGAATAAAAAACAATGACTAAAATATTGAGACTTTTGATCGGACCGGTTTCGATTGTGGTGACATTGTCCTGCCTTGTTTTTGCCATTTTGAACAAGCCTTCTGAAAGCCCGCCTCCGGATAATTTGCAAAAACTGGATAAAGTGCAAACCAGAATTGGATTATATAAGCCCGGCTTGTATAGATTGTTTTACGTGATACCGCTGGATATTTCAGTGCAAAGCAGCCCGGCTGATGTTCATGATTACGTGGAAAAATCAAAATCTCTCAATGAGACGATTGATCAGGTTAAACAAACGAAAGCCACTATTACTTATAAAAACACCGACACCACTCTTTTCAATGAGATGGTATCAGAAACACATTTATGGAAATCTACAATGCCTGCCGCCTGGAATTTAGGGCGCAGCATCTGCGAATTCAATATCAAAGAGGACGGCATTTATTTCTTCGACGTTCGAAAAACAGCTCTTCTTAATGCCTCTCATTGTTATTTTGCCGTGGGCATTCCTCCAACCAACAAACAAGCCTTTGATCCCAAACTGACTTACTTTTCTTTAGCTATTCTTTTGCCATTTGCTTTCATTTCATCAAGCTGGCTTATTCTCATGCTCACACCCTGGGGCAAGCTGGCAGACAGTTATCAGAGCAAATGTAATTACAAACAAATGACCGCAGCCGGTCCAGGCGCAAAGCTCGGCACTGTGGATGCAAAATTAGTGCCGGGTGGATTGTTTATGCGTGAAACCTCAGAAGGCATCGAACTTGCTCTTTCCGGACTGCCCGTCATAATGGGTTTTCCTTCAATTTTGATACCATGGAACGCCATTCAAGTGGCTACCAGAACAGGTAACGACGTCATTTTTACATTGAAAGATCCGGTCGCATCAATCACGCTTCCAGTCAAAAAAATAAAAGAAGCACCTATGCATGTGGCCAATTTCAAAGTCAGCGGCTGAACCAAAAACATTTGGTTATCCGGTTTCAGATCAAAAATTCTGGATCTGGCTTTTTGCAAGGTTCCAATTCGCAGTTAGCTGTTGTCTGGTATGCATATTTCAACCGCTCTTGATCTTGCCCGTCAATTCAAGGTGCCTTTTTAACGTTCGTACTTTTTGGGCTCCAACATCTTTTCCGTAATTACTTGACCCTCTGAGATTTTTTGCACAGTTTTGCGCAAATCGAGTTTCTCTGAGTATTCTAAATATCTCTCCGGCGCCTCGTATGGATTTACTGAAATAATTTCGACAGACTCAGGTTTTAGTGGCATACCAAGCTTAATTTCGCATTTTGCACTGAGGACTCTGGTTTTTGAACAATTGGAATGATTGTAAGTCGGATCCGGATATCCTTTGAAATCGGAGAGATCATGAGTGGTAACTATTTGGCCTTGCTGAATTCCATATTTAGCTTTTCGCCCGATGGCTTCACATCGGCAATAAATCAAATCCTTAAGAGGAAACTTTGATGCCGTAGTGGTAGCCTTCTCTTGCAATTTATCGTCGGTAACAATTTCACCTTCCTTGATATCGCCTTCAGCATAAACAATAGTTCGCATCGGAAACTTGTCGACCTTGCGAACACCGGTCACGCTGTTTCTGTTAACAAACAAATACTGTCCTTCCTTGATTCCTCCAGACACTCTGCCGACACATTGTGAAAAATCAGTGGCAGCATCGTTTGGCACTTTCTGTCTTTGATCTGTTGCAATTTGCAGAGACTTGGCTCGTATCACCATTCCTTCAGGAATATTTTCCTTTGCTACGAGATAGGTTATTTGTTCCTCTGGAAGAGCTGATTTTGACTCAATTTTGGTTTCTGATTGAGGGTAAAAGAGCTTCACGACTGCAAACGTCGCACCCAATAAAATGAGGCTCAATACAAAATAAATTGATTTACTCATAAGCACAACCAGCCAAAACCTAAGTCAATTATACTCTCTCCAGAATTCAACACTTGCGATAAAGGCGTGATCGCGAATTCAGTAACAATCGTGCGTTTTAAGATCGCAATGATACAATTGCCTTGATGATTATTCGAATCTTTCTTTTCATTTTGCTCAGCCTTGTCCTTGGTTGTTCGTCAATACAAGCAGCGGACAAAGCACTTTATTTTAATACTGAAGCACCCGTTGAAAAGCGCGTTGACGATTTGATTTCACGTATGACTCTGGAAGAGAAGGCTTCGATGCTTTTCTGGGGCGGTTCTGAAAATAAGCGTCTTTCCGTTCCACTCTGGGGTGGCTGGAATCAGTGTTTGCACGGTGTATGGTCGATGCAGCCGACCACTCTTTTTCCTGTTCCCATAGCCATGGCAGCCACCTGGAATCCATCACTTATAAAAGAAGCCGCTGGTGCCATTTCAGATGAAGCGCGCGCCTTGTACAATCAGCACGCTGCCGGACCCAACGGCCCGCATGGTCTGGTTTACCGGGCACCGGTGATAAATATTTCTCGTGATCCGCGCTGGGGAAGAATTCAGGAATGTTGGGGTGAGGATCCGCATCTGACAGGAAAAATGGCGACAGCTTTTATAAAAGGGCTACAAGGCGACCATCCGCGATACCTGAAAGTGGCTGCCACACTTAAGCATTTTGCGGTGAACAATCAGGAAAGCAACCGCATGTCACTTTCAGCTTCGGTGCCTGAAAATATTTTGCACGAATATTATTTTCCGCACTGGAAACAATGTATAGACGAAGCCAAACCACAATCGGTTATGGCGGCATATAACGCCGTCAATGGAACTCCTTGCGCGGTAAATAAATATCTGCTTACAGATGTTCTGAAAAAACAATGGCGTTTTGAAGGCTTTGTAGTTTCGGACCTGGGTGGAATCGCCCAGCTTGTAAAAGGTCACAAGCTTACAGACAAAATGGAAGAAGCGGCAGCCAAGGCTCTAAGCGCCGGATGCGATGTGGATGACATTCATTATCGCAATTTTTTGCCGCTTGCCGTGAAGCAAAATCTTGTCAGTGAGAAGACTTTGGACCAGGCATTGCGCCGCTTGCTCAAAGTGGCTTTCAGATTAGGAGTTTTCGACTCACCGGATATGGTGCCATATTCAAAAACAGGCCCAGAGGTCTTGAACTGCAAAAGAAACAGCGACCTGGCTTTATCTGTTGCCAGACAGTCTATCGTGTTATTGAAAAACGAAAAAGACTTTCTGCCTCTAAAAAAAGTGAAATCGCTGGCGGTCATTGGTCCGGTTGCGGATACTCCTGTTGTGGGAAATTATTTCGGCAAGCCTCTAAAGATAAATAACATCAAAGATGCTTTGCAAAGCACATTTAAGAACACCGTTTTTTGCCGAGGGTGTAATTTTAGTGGTGAAACAAATCCGGATCTATTGAAAAAGGCTGCGAGCCTGGCTGCAAACTCAGATTGTGTGATTTTATGCCTGGGTACTGACGAAAAGCTGGAGGCAGAAGAATTAGACCGCAAAGACATCGAGCTTCCCGCCTGCCAAAAAAAGCTTATGCAAGAAGTCTTGAAAGCCAACTCCAGAGTGGTATTGATTTTAGCCAATGCAGGACCTGTGTCGGTCCCATTTGCAAAAGAAAATATCCCCGCCATTCTCCAAACCTGGTATTCGGGTCAAGCTGGTAGTCAAGCCATTGTTGACACAATATTCGGCAAAAACAATCCCGGCGGAAAGCTGCCATATACGATTTATAAAAGCGCAAGTGATCTGCCTCCCCAGGACCATTACGACATAAGAGAAGGCTTTACTTACATGTATTTGAAGTCCGCTCCGCTTTTTCCATTCGGTCACGGGCTCAGTTATTCAAGTTTTAAATATCAGGATTTGAAATTGTCTCAAGCAAAAATACCCATCAATAAATCATCTGCACTCACTGTCAGCCTGAATCTGACCAATACAGGAAAAATGGCTGGTGATGAGGTTGTCCAGATTTATGTTCGGCCAAAAGGCAAGAACATTCGGTTAGTGGCCTTCAAACGTCTTCAGTTGAAGGCTGGTGAGAAACAAGAATTGAAATTGTCCTTTCAATCTTCATGTCTTGCCTCTTACTCCAGCCAAAAACACCAATTTGAACCGGGAAGAGGAGAACACGAGATTTTGGCCGGAAGCTCATCCGGAGATATTCGTCTACAAAGCCGATTTATTGCTGACTAAACTACCCAGGATTCGCAGTGACGCAGACAAAACAGGTTGGATCATAACTTCCCAAACCTACATCAATCACACTTATATGGTTAAGTTCATAAAACAGTGGACTTATGAAGTTATAGGCATAATTTGGTGCCCTTTTTTATACCTATAACTTCATAAACACTTCTCGGTCGATATTCAACGACCGAACTTCTTCTTTAAAATATTCAGCGCATAGCTCGGCTCATGCAGCTTGCATCCAAGACAAACGCCGAGATAAATAATCCCACCGGCGCTGCCTGAAGTTGCAATCGTTATGGCAAGGGCTATTAAATGACCGGCAGCCTGGATAAATGGCAGTCCGCCTACAAATTGCGCGACAAAATGAGCAACCAGACCGCACAAGACTGAGCCGACAATCATGATTGTTGTCGGTACGATTAGTTCGTTTAGCTTTAGCGAGCCAATTTTTTTAGTGAGCAAAACACAAAGCACAGTCAAATTGAAAATAGTCACCAGTGTTGTGGAAAGAACAATCCCTGCCATTCCCATCGGACCGACCAGAGCCCAGTCGAGAAGGGCTTTCAAAAACAATGCGGCGATACCGACTTTGTAAGGAGTGTCATAGTCGTGGTGAGCATAAAAAGCACGGATAATGACGTCACGCCCCAGATAGAAAAATGCGCTGGGAACAAGATAGCTCAATGCCATAACAACCATCATGCGAGATTCTTCGTTGAAACTGCCACGCTCGAATAGAAGTTTAATTATCAAATCGGGCACGGCTAAAAGAATGGCGGTCATAGGAAGGACCATGAACCACAAAATTCTCCAGGCTTTGTGCAAGTCTTTTTTCAACTCGTCTGGTTGTTTTTCTTTTACATGTTCGACAAATCGGGGCAGTATGGGGACCACCATCGCCACAGAAAGAATGCCTATCGGCAATTGAAATAATCGATTTGCATTTTGAATAGCCGCCCAGCTTCCTTCAGCCAGTCCTGAGACGAAGAAAGCGTCGACATAAAGATTGAGCTGCCCGCTCAATGTTCCGATAGAAAGTTTTCCCAGATTGCGGAAGTAATTTTTCACTTCAGGTGTTACATTCAAACTCAATGAGAAAGTGGGTTTGGCTTTCATAATGCCCGGCACCTGGACGGCAAATTGCATAAATGCACCAATTGTCGTTCCCAGGGCAAGATAAAAGCCGGTTGGAGAAGGAAACAGCAAAACCGCGGCAATAATGGCTACCGACGCCGCTGCCGGACCTATGGAGGGGGCGATATATTCTTTGTAGACATTTGAAATTCCGCAGCCGATTCCCACCACTCCGGCTAAAACAATAAGTGGAATCATGATGCGCAATTGCATCACCACCTCATCCCAGAGCTTTTGTTTTTCAGCTTCAGGCAACCCCAAACCAGGCAATAAGATTGATACTATAAATGGTGCCAGGAAATAAACGGCGATTGAAATTAGCCCCAAGAAGACGAAAGTGGCAAACAAGATTTGTCCTGATACCACCGAGATTTTTTTAGGATCATCGATGGTTTTTAGCGCTGGGACCGTAGTCTGGTGAAAAGGTCCACCCTGCCCGCCGAACAAAACAAAAATATTGCCTGTGAGCATATAGGCAAAGTAATAAGCGTCAGAGACACGCGAGGTGCCGAAGGCTTGCATGACTACGATGTCTCGAGCCAGACCGAAAACTTTGGATAGCAAATTGAAAAATGCCACCACGCCAAAGACTTTGCCCAGCCTCTCTTTAGGTTCTTTCGAATCGCTCAAGAATTCAAACCTTACTAGAGTGGCTTTGTACCGGGTAGCTCAGCTGCATATTTGATGGACGGAGGAATTACAGGCGGTATTACTTTACCGTCGGGATCGACTAATTTGCCATTGACCTTTTTCACTTCATACGAAGGATGTATGGCTAAAAGTCTTGCCGCTTCTGCTGCTATGCC
>CAZEQP010000081.1:0-9391 GCA_964514345.1 uncultured Candidatus Obscuribacterales bacterium | reverse complement strand
CTATCGCTCAGGATCTGGCTGATTGATTTAGTTCGAAGTGACTTCGATTCTATTATTTAAAAATCTGCCTTGAGGCATGCTGTTGTCGCCGATGGGATTGGCGTCTCCGAAGCCTTTTACTTTGATGCGGGCGGTGTCTAATTTGTGATTCTTGAGCCAGTCGGCTACAGCCTGGGCGCGATTTTGCGATAGGCGCACTCCGGCAGCTACCGTACCTGTGGCATCGGAGTAGCCTTCTATTTGTATTTTTTGATTGTTGTCTTTGAGCGCGTCAAGCAATTCATTAAGAGCGGCATCCGACTCGGGTTTGAGTTGAGCGGTTTTTGCTGCAAATTCTATTCCAAATAATATGGCTCGTTTAGACTCTTTCAGTCTGTGGCTGATTGAATTTCCATCCGGAAATTTGCAATAACAGGGAATCATATTGTTCTTCCGGGATAGCCAGAGACTTTCCACATTGCCTTTTTTGAAAGAAGTTCCATTGGCCTCTTTACCGGAGAAATTGAGCACCATAACTCCTGCGCCGTTTATGCCGCCGTCTTTGCGCCATTCAAAACGCATGATGTTACCTGAAGCGGCACCATATAGAGTGCCTGAGTTTTTTTCGAAGCAGCCAGTAATAATGTTGCCGTTCTTTTTCAGTTTCAAGGCGCCGAGATCGCTTGAATAAGTGCCTTCCCAGTTTAAATTTGAGATATCAGCCTTACCCTGGGGCTCTCCGAAGCCTTCTATTTCCATGATTTGCACTTGATTGTCATCGCCCCAGTTGTCTATGACGACAAACTTGATTCGGCGCAAAACAGGTTGATCAGGCAATGAGATTTTTGTGCGTGACATTTTGCCGCATTTAGCCGTAGCCAGCTTTTTGAATCCTCCTTCGTCTTCCAGCGCCGAACCCCAGATTTCGACTGTTTTAGCGCAGAGTGAATCGTCCTGGGCATTTTCATTGTCTATTACTATCTGCTGCATTTTGTGTTTTTGAGGCAGCTCTATGACTATATTTTCGTTTTGTATTTTTCCTTTGGCTGTACTCCAGCCTCTTTGCGGATCAGAGTCGAATGCATTTAGAGGCGACCACATAACAGAATAATCCTGGCTGGAGCTGCTCACCACCACAGTGCCTTCACTCATGGCAAAAATATTGCCTTGCTCAGCTGCAAATATACTTTGTTGAAAAGCAAAAGAACATGCGATAGAAAAGAAAACTCTGAGTAGTTTTTTTCGCATTGAATCGATAATCCTCTATATATTACGGTTCAAACATCAATGGATTTTTTTTGAGTTCGTCTATCTCGCCCGGGTCGAAACCGACATTTTCAGCAATCACTTTCTTGTTCCATTTCTTTTCATAATCAGCTTCAAAACGAGCTGTATCTTCTTTAGTTATTTTGGGACAGTTGTTACAAATCAACTTAGTCAGATTTGGATTGTTCAGTAATGCGAACAATTTTCCTCTGTTCACATTTGAGTAGCTTAAATCTACTACTGAAACATTCAGTCTGGAGGCGGCGTCGATAAGAGCCGGAGGGAGTTCGGTTGCATGATGAAGTCCCAGAGTCTTCAAGTTTTTCAATTTTTCAAGTGCGGAGTAATTGTTCCCAGCCAGTTTTATATCTGAAATGCACAGAAATTCCAATTTAGGATTTGAACAAATAATTTCAAACGATTTTGCGCCTATTGAAAGTCCAATCAAATCCAGGTTGTCGATTTTGGATGCGGCGATCGATTTCCAGCTGCTTTCGCTCTGATCGGCAGGGGGTCTGAAATACTTAAGAGACTTAATCAAAGCAATTTTCTTACCTGCTTCTTTGGTCAGTGATGGGCAGTTGTAGAGTCCCAGTTTTTCCAGTTTTGGCATTTCGGCAAGAGAAGCAATGCCATTATTTGTAATGCGCCCGCCGCGTATGGTCAAGTCTTTAATGCTTTTTGATTTTGCCACTTCTTTCAGATTGGAATCGGTAAGTTCAGGTTTGGTCAATTCCAGCTTTTCCAGTTTTTGAAACTGACTTATATATTTCAAATTCTTACAGTCAAACTCTGTTGCTCTGACGTCAATCCAGGTTATCGGTTTTTTTGTAAGGTAAGCAAGACCGCTACCTGTGGTGTGCCCTTTCTTCAATTTCAAAACAAAAAATTTTGAAGTATTCAAATCGGCTAAATCAGCATCCGTTGTTGATTTTTTTGTAATTACTGCAGGCGTGCCGTCAAAAGTTGTGTATTCGATATTGGGATTTTTATTTGCAGCTTCGTCATATTCTTTTTCGAGCGGCGTAATAGTTTTGCTGGTAGCTTTGAGTGCGGGTTCGGTTTCCTTATCTCTGGATTGAAAATAATTGTTGGTAAAGTAAAGCGCCGTAGCCGCTCCTATTGCAAGGACTCCACCTATAATCAAAGCCTGGGATTTGGAAAACTTGGACAAACGTTTTTCTGCTTCTGTTTCAGGACGATAAACAGGCTTAGGTGCAGGAGCAGAAGTATCGACAACGACGGGGTTGAGAATATTATCTAGTTTCTTCTCAATCGCTTTTGCACTCTCAGGACGGTCATCCGGTCTTTTACGCAAACAATCGTCGACCAGAGCTACCAGCTCCGGCGGAACAGGATCTGAAAATATTTCGCTCACTAAAGGTGGTGCCACATTTTTATGCATCGACATTGTTTCCAGTGCCGAATTCCCTTTCAATGGCGGCTGACCGGTTAATGATTCAAACATCAGACAACCGAGACTGTATATATCTGATCTGTAGTCTACAGTCAGTCCGTCAGCCTGTTCCGGGCTCATATATAACGGACTTCCCAGAATGGAACCAGCCGATGTCAGATGCTGGTCGGTCTCCATTTTAGCTACACCGAAATCAAGAATTTTGGCCAGATGATTGCCGTCGGCTTGTTCGATAAGCATAATGTTGGATGGCTTCAAATCGCGGTGGACTATGCCGTTTGAGTGGGCATGCGCCAGTCCGTGACAGATTTGTATAAATATCCGCATTGCCGTTTTATAAGGCAAGGCACCATTTTCTTGTATGAACTGCGAAAGACTCTTGCCTGACACCAGTTCCATCACCATATATGGTGAGCCGTCGGAAGACTGACCGAAATCGAATATGCGTGCAATATTTGCGTTTTGCATTTTACCGGCGGCAATCGCTTCTCTTTGCAGCCGTATTGAAGCCTGACCCATGCTGTCTGCCTGAAGCATTTTGATGGCAACGTCTATGCCTAGAATTTTGTCGAAAACATGGTAAACAATGCCCATGCCGCCTTTGCCCAGGACACCCTTTATCTGGTACCTTTCGTCTAATACATGCTCAGCCGCGTGCTGATCCGACATTGTGTTATCTTTGTTCTCTCAATTTCAGGGTTGTCTTTATCAATATAGGTTATTTGAGATGAAAAATCCGCTTGTCATCAAAAGCAGTCCTCATTCAGTCCAGGAGACATGCGCCCGTCTGGAAAAAGCGCTGGATTCAAGGAATATTACCCGTTTTGCCAAAATCGATCACTGGGCGGCGGCAAGAGACGCCGGTATGGAAATGCAGGATGAGGTTGTTTATGTCTTCGGCGACCCCAAAGTAGGCACTCATTTAATGCTGGAATGTCCCGAAGTAGGGATAGAGCTGCCCCTTAAGATTTTAATCTGGAAAGGTGAAGAGACGTATGTAGGCTATCGCGAGCCGAAGCTTATTCTTGAGTCTTACGAGGTAAAAAGTAACGCCGGGATAATTGAGAAAATGTCCGGGTTGATGCAAATGCTTGTGGATGAAATAACGCAAAAATAGGAATCAGGTATAAGAGGAAATTGACATGCTCAAAGGATTAGTCGGTAAATGGAAAGTAATCGGCTGCCAGCTTAATGGAAGCTGGCTTCCTTACAGCATCTTCCAAGAATTTCGCTACAGCTTCAAAGACAATGACACTTATCATCTTGCTTGGTCTGAATTGTCTTATCCGCAATTTGTGGGCGGTTTTCCCAAAAGCAAAACAGGAAAAGTGGTGATTCATGAATCTAAAAACGGCTCACCTCAGGCAATGGACTTGATACCGGATGAAGGTCCTTTTGCCGGCAAAGAATTGCAAGGAATTTTTGAATTGGACCACGATGTGCTGAAGGCGATATTTTCTTTTCCAGGCACTGCGCGTCCCACTGTATTTAATACCGGAGACGGCCAGGTCTATGAAATCTGGCAAAGAGTGGATGAATGAGTTTATTTGGCGCTCGAAATCTGGTGACTTTGTTATCTGCGGTGTTTGTGCTCGCCGCTTGCGACTCAGGACCATCAGGTGAATTTGCCGCCAATAGATTCGACAGTGAAAAATGGAAAACAGATAAGCAGGCTCGCTATGCCATGTCTAAGCATGTGGTGTTCGATGAGATTCATTCAGGCACTAGTAAAAAAGAAGTCCTGGCTAAGCTTGGTCCGCCGGATAAGAAAGTACCTGCTCAACTCAATATGGAATACTGGTATTACAATTGTCCGTATCCTAAAGAGAACTGCTTTCCCAAAGTTGATATTCTGATGAACGGGGACATCGTCTCCCAGACCGGGATGGATTTTGTCGGCGATGAAGGGAATGTAGCGGCTGAGGAAACCGGGATTTAAGTTATCTATCGAATAGTTTTTCGAGATTGTCAAATCTTTCTTTAAAAGCTTCTTCCCAATACTTGTCCGGTTTTCCATCCAAGTGAACATTAGATATTTCAAGTTGATCATTTATGTCAGCCGTTAATAATCTTCGATTTTGAAGAATACATTCAAAACTCTTTAGAGTCTTGTCCTTGTGTCGAAAAATTTTAGTTACTCGTCCAGGCGGTGTTATGGGTGTTTCCCACCCATATTTGTCGCCATGGACAACCTGAAATGATCTAAATGTATTATGAGCAATGATAGTAAGCAAATCAGATAAAGCATCATCTTCGCCTGGAGGAATAGAACCAATTGCCGGATAAAGCCTCCATATTTGATTTCCACCTCGATTCACTCGCAATTCAATATCACAATTATTCTGTTCAGAGTTGAAAATTGCATACCAGGTAATTTCACCAAGCTCTTTCTTTCTGTCTGGGAAAAGCTGTCCTGAAATTACAATACCATCGCCATTAGAAGCCGGAATTGTTGGACACAATCTGGTGTCTTGACGATTTTGGATCTCGGTAATCCTTGCAGGAGTCCAATACTGTTCGATATCTGACTGAAGTGTACTTTTTATTTCTCTCCATTTTTCATTGGTACCGAAAACTTGTTTTTTTATTTCATTTATGCGGGAGTTGGGTACTTTCGAAAGCAAAACAATTTTGGGAAAATCTCCGATAGAGATTGTTTCTTTCGACGTAGTGTTTGCATTAAATGACCAAAGAAATTCTTGTCCTATAGCTTTTCGCCAAGGCATTCCCAGCTTCTCATTCACATTTCCGTAAATTTCAAATTGATAACGAGTTTTCGGCAAAAGGTTTGCATATGCAGGTCCGAGAGGCCAGTCTTTGCAAACTATTCTTTTGTGTGTTTCGAACATTTCGTCTTTCAAAAAAACTTCGGATACAAGAACGGTGGCAAGGCATTTATTTTCTTTTTTGTTGAAAACAATTTTTTGAATCGTTCCTGTGACGCAGGCTCTGAAGGGATAAAGTTTGGGCAAATCTTTTGCAAGACACTGTGGTGTCAAGGCGAAAAGGAGGAAAATTAGAAGTGCAAAAACAACTTTCCGCATTGGTTTGGTTCGCTCAATCACGAAAATAGCCTGGACGCAGGAGTGGTCTTTCAGCTTCAATAGTCATTCTTACGAACTCCTCGAAGCTGGATGCATATTTTACTGGTTTTCCTATTCTAAGGTGAATAGGATCTGTTTTTATCTCTTTCACAAGTAGATCTTCTTCTTCGAAAATTTCTGAATGGCAAAGACACGATTCCATGTCGAAGAATTTGATGAACTGTCGGAGTCGATCTAGTTGATTGTTCAACTTTCCTTTTTACTCCTTATTTAAGCTTTTTTTGTAGCTCCCGATAGACCTTTTATTCCCCAAAAGCCCAAAAGCCCAAAAGCCTAATGGATTATTGACAATATTCCATAGAAGGAATATATTCCTTCTGTGGAATGAGGGAAAAAATGAAAAAGAAGAAAACGCTGAATGATTATATGAAAGCCCTTCCTTCGACTCGAAAAAATAAGGTAATTAAGCGAGCGCAAGAATTGATATCTGAAGAAATGGGATTACAGGAACTTCGAAAAGCCATGCAGCAATCACAGCAACGACTGGCGGAAAAGTTGCACGTTAAGCAAGCTGAAGTCTCTAAAATTGAACATCGCACAGATATGTATGTAAGTACACTTCGAGATTATATTCAGGCTATGGGAGGCACTTTGGAGATTACAGCCTCCTTTCCAAATCGGAACCCAATAAAAATAACTCAGTTTGAATTTCTAGACGATGATTCTCGAGTGTAGTCAATTATGTAAGTCGATTCTTCTGTCTCTGGCTTTGCTGTGCTTTCTGGCGTTGCCAGCGTTTGCTTCCCAGGAAGACGAAGCTTCTACTTCGATTTTGCCGGACAGAACTCCAAAGTTGAAACCAGGAAGTTACTACAAAGAGCCCTACGTTGCTACAGTAATGGCAGTGGTGCTTCAAGCGGATCAAGAAGTTTTGGTTGCTGGACCCGACATGATTTCTGTTGGAGCTGGAACACAAACAAAACTAAATGTGCCTCAGGCACTTGAATTATTGAAAAACGAGAAGAAAAAGGATTTTTTGCGTATTGCTGTTTTTGACAATGAAACGAACATGAAGGTGGTCGATGAAATCATTGAAATGGCAGGCTACAAGCGAGTGGTGGTGATAGGCTGTTCAGCTTTTCATACTAAAGTATTGAAGGATGTAAGCAAAGAAGAAACCGCGATTAGTGAAGGGATATCAAAAAACGCACCGGAAACAGATAAATTACTTCCGGGCTATTACACATTTTCTGAAAGATTACACGAAAAAGCGCCTGTTGAACTGAAGGTGTTTTACGATACTGCGAAGTGGGCGCAGATTTGCAGAACTGCTGAGAAAGCGGATAAATGGTTGAACATAAAAGGAGCGGACTGGATTGAAATAGGAAGAGACGGCAAAGATAAATACTCCATCAGTGAAATACTTGCTGGTTTAGCCAAGGAATCAAAAAAGGACTTTCTAACAATTGCAATCTCAAAAGACTACTTGATGGACGTAAATGTTTGGACTCAGGCTCACGAAATCATGAATCGGAGTGGGTACAAGCGTGTGCTCTTACTGGGATATTCTGACTGGGCAATGATCGTATTTGAAGATCGAAAAATGAATATTCGCGAAGTTAAATTGTCGCAGCATTCGACAGGTGAGATTGTAGTCTTGAAAGTCGGCAAGTCGCCTGCCAGAAAATATTTTGAAAAACAGAGAATAGCAGGCAATAAATTTCTGAAAACATTGTCACTGTTAGCGGTAACAGACAATCCTGAGGTATTGAATCTGGTTGAAAACAAAACCAAACCACAAGAGTTGGATTTGAGGCTTTACTCGCCGGATGAAATTGAAGTCTGTAGTAAAGATCAAAAAAAGCACTTAACAAAGAAAGAATTGACTGAATACATAAAGCAATTGCCTAGCAGAAATCTGGCATTTGTTCATATTGCCAAAATGTGTCGCGGTGCCTCGCACGAGAGCGATATCGAAATGATTTTGCCGTTTACTGATTCGCTCAAATTTAAAAGAGTCTTAGTCAAGCAAGATTCAGCGTATTTCAATCCACTTTTGTTGGATAAGATATATCAATTTGAGCCGGGATTGTATTGTTCACCGGATGGTTCGGTTGAACTAGCCGAATTATTTGCTGAAACTATAGGCAGTGCCAATGAGTATTTGCAAGTTTTTCAACCTGACCAAATAGTGATTGGAGCTAATGGTAAAAAGCTACAAAATCAACTTGAGTTGTATGAGAAATCCGCGCAGGCTTCGAAAAAAGATTTGCTGGTAGTGGCTTTAATGAAAACTGGAGAAGAACGCAATAAGCTTTTGTTAGACATTAATCCAACCATCGCCAATTTGGGTTACAAAAGAGTATTGACGGTAAGCCCTCACCCTTCAGGCTGTATCGTGCTTAAAGATGAAACCTCAAATTGAACCCAAGCCAATATGACATAATGTGCTGATGGACCAAACCAAATCTACAAAAGACCCTTTCCTTCCGGCTCGACCATCTAGTCTTGTGATTGGAGCAGCGCAGGCGCTCATTCGCGCGCAGCTTGCATTGAGCAACAAGCTCTTCGTCCAGAATGAAGACCTCAATCGTTTGCGCAATCTGCCTAAAGACGCCGGGCTGGTTCTGGTCTCCAACCACGCAGACGAAATGGACCCGCGTGTGTGTCTTGAGCTTTCGCGCTTGTGTGGCAAGCGTTTCATGATTATGTGTAATCGCGAGGCGTTTAATGAAGGTTTCGGTCTTGCCGGCAAAGCCTTGCAGAGTCTCGGATACTTTTCAGTCAATCGTGGTGCCCACGATAACGCGGCAAAAGACTACGCAGTCGATTTAGTCAAAAACGGCAAAGACGTGCTGGTCATGTTTCCTGAAGGCGAGATATTTTACCTGAATGAAGTGATCCAGCGCTTCCACGCAGGAGCCATTGCTATTGCCATGCAAGCAGTGGTGGCAATGCGTCAGTCAAATCCGAATTGGTCTGCGTATCTTATTCCGATGGCAATTAAATATCATTATCCCGAATCCATCGAAGATATTTTGTCCAGGCGCATGACCCGGATGGAAACGCGGCTTTCACTGCCGAAATTGGATGCGCCGCTTGCTCAGCGTTTGCACCGAATCCAGCAGACTTTATTGCATAAAGAGCAGAAAACTTTTGGTGTCAAATTTGAGCATGATGAAACTGATCTTGGAAAAGAGATTGAAGATACCGAGGCGGCCATATTACAACTGGTCGAAGAAAAGCATCAGAAGAAGCTTTTGTCACAGAATAATCTTATCGACCAATCCTGGCAATTAGGTGCTGAGATTAGAGATTTAGGTTCGTCTCCTCAAATCAAAAAAGACCTCGAAGATTTGAAAGAAGTTGAGCACTTAGTGAGTTGGCGTCCCAGCTATTATGAATGCGCCAACTGTCAGGATCGAATTGCGGAGGCTCTTTTAAAACAAGAGCGCGAGCTGTACAAAATAAAGCGCCCGAGCCAATTAGCTAATCGAAATGTCTATGTCAAAATCGCCGAGCCGACAAATCTGGGAGATTTCGCCGAGCATTTTCAAAATGACTCGCACGGCATGCTGAGCCAGGTTACGTCCGGTCTGCGGGATCAGATTCAAGGCATGATCGACGAAATTATCAAAGCCGTGAAGGCTCACTAACTTTGCGGTATTGGTCTTGAAAGTTTGAC
>CAZEQP010000080.1:0-9449 GCA_964514345.1 uncultured Candidatus Obscuribacterales bacterium | reverse complement strand
TAGTCACCAAATGTAATATCACGAGGCAGGGTGGGATTTTTGAATTTGGCATTTTCAATTTCGCGTGCGGCCATTCCGGGCTGTTTCAATTTGTGGAAGCAATAGCCGCGCGCCAGGTAAAACTCCCAGCGATTAGGGTCGTCCACTTGCGCGTTTTTCAGTTGTTGCTCGGCTGCACTCCACTTTTGCATTTGAATATTTATTTTGGCTTTGTTGTAGAGCATATCCACATTATTGAAATTTGCTCCTGCCGCTTCACATGCAGCTTGATAAGCTTTTTGCGGATTCTCCACATTGGAAAAATACTTCCAAGTAAGCACAAGATTTTCCGGCGATGCCAGTGTTGTCTTCTGATCCGATGAAACGCTGGTAGCATAGGCGCTTGAGCTGTTCCTTCCACCCACACCGTTTTTGCCGCCTTTCATAACAGCAATGCTGTCGGGCTCCCACAAGTCGCTCACTGTAGATGATACCGTTTGCGGCATGGAAGGTTTTACAGCCAGGATCATACTGTTTCCTTCCCATTTACTGTTCAGAACAGGTGTTTGCTTGGCTCCCGGACGGTCTTCCTGCACTTCATTAGAAATGGTGGTGGACATGAGATCGAATGCTTGAGACATGGGAGTGTCCGGACCTTTAGCTTTCAGTCCGTTCAAAAGATTTCTGGTGAAAACGCCGTTTTGATAACGTTTCGATTCCCATGATCTTTCATCAGGTCCGCTTGAACAGAGCACCATTTTTCCTTTGCCAATCGGCATGGCGGAAGCATCCATATTCGATTCGCGATAAAGACCTTTTCCGTCTTTATCGTTGGGATTGATGCTTCCTGAGTGACAGGCGTCAAGAACAAGCAACACTCTGTCTGCCAGAACTCTTTTGTGAAGCATATCCAGGATATTCTGCATATCGATTCCCGTCGCCCAGGGATCGTCAGGACGCGTGTCATGAGCTATCAGAATATTGTTTCCTCGCACATCAAGCTGAGCCGGACTTCCATGTGAAGAGAAATAAACCACAATCAGATCATCTTTCTTTGCCAGAGGAGCAAGAAATTTGTTTCCTCCAAGCTCTGATATGATGCGGTCTCTTGTCGCTTGCTCGTCTAATAAAACTCGAACATGATCAGGCTTGAAATTTCCTTCCTTGATCAGATAGTTGTAAAAATCGAGAGCGTCTTTGCTTGAATAACGAAGTGTGGGAATAGATTTGTCTTTAAAAGTGCCTATCCCGACGATGAGTGCCCATTTGTCTCGTACCGGTCTATTTATATCGGCTTCGGTTTTAGAATCGGCTTGATTCTGGGCTTGGGCGCAAGATAAATTAAGAAACGAAATGGTTAAAAGGGCGGCGATGCCAAGCTGTTTCCAATTTCTTCTCATCGAAGATTCCTCTTGAATAGTCGGGTTTATCTGAACACGAAGATTTGGCTTGTAATTAGGGGAATGTGGGTAGTTCGCCTCAAGAATATATCAAATTGTAATGGTGCTTGTTCGTATATAATTTTGCAATATCAAATCGCGACACGAGGTGTCTATGGCGCTGAATACTGCTCTTGAATCGGCTGAACTGGTCAAATACGCTCAGTCACAGCGATCACGTTATGAGTCATTGCTCAAAGAATTTGTGGACATACCCAGTGTCAGTATGGACCCCGAGCAAAAGGGCAGCATGAAAAAATTGGCTGAGCGTGCCGCCTCATTATTAAAAGAAGCAGGCGCCAGTGCCGAAGTGATTGAGACTAAAGGAAACCCGGTGGTCATAGGTGAATTTCACTCTTCGCCGGATCATCCCACAGTATCGATTTACAACCACCTGGATGTGCAGCCGGCGGACGCAAGCGAATGGAAAAATCCTCCTTTCGACATGAAAATAGACGGCGAGCGTTACTTGGGTCGCGGCACCACTGACGACAAAGGTCCGGCATTAGCTGTGTTCCTCGCTGCCTGTTATGCCCATGAAAAAAAGATTCCGATCAATATCAAATTTATCTGGGAGTTGGAAGAAGAAATCGGCTCGCCGAATTTTGAAGGCTTCCTGGTGCAAAACAAAAGCAAACTGAAAACAGATTCTGTTTGCGTATCCGACACTATCTGGATCGCCCGGGATAAACCGGCTATTTGCGCCGGGTTGCGCGGCTTACAGGGATTTCTGGTCAAACTGAAAACAGGTCAAAAAGACGTTCACTCAGGCACCACCGGGGGGCTTGCCCGCAACCCGATTGCCGAATTGTCCAAGCTTATCAGCGAATGTTTTGACGCCACCACAGGAGAAGTGAAAATTCCCGGTTTTTACGACGACTATCTGCCTCCTTCTGAAGAAGAATTACAGAACTTTGTCGATTCGGGTTTCAATCTGGACGCTTTTCAAAAAGCGCACGAATTGATTTCTTTGCGCACAAAAGACACTAAAGACGCCACATCCAGAATCTGGGCCAAACCCACTTTCGAAGTTCACGGTATCACAGGCGGTTACAGTGGTCCTGGCGTGAAAACTATCGTTCCACATTGCGCCGAAGCCAAAATCAGTATGCGCCTTGTTCCCAATCAAAAGCCCGAGCATATAATTGAAATTTTCACAAAATTCGTCAAAGATAAATGTCCGGACGCAGTGGTGGAAGTTGAGGGCAGCCTCAAACCGTACGCAGGACCGGCCAGCGACAAATTTCAAAAAGCAGCCAAAGCCGCCATGCACGAAGCTTTCGGCAAAGAACCGGCGTTTGTGCGCGAAGGCGGCAGTATCGGGGCTGTAGTCAGCATGCGAGAAGTTCTGGATGTGCCCATAACTTTTCTGGGACTGTCTTTGCCTGAACACGGATATCATGCTGTGAACGAGAATTTCGACTGGACTCAAGCCAGTTTCGGCATTAGATTGTTCATCCAGTATTTTGAACTCTTGTCCAAAATAAAGTAGTTAAAATCCTCGCAAAGCCGATTTATATTTCTGCGCCAGATCATTGTTGCGATTATGCATGCGATCTAAGAGTCGCAAATAAGACATATAGATTTTTTCGTCCCAGGATCGCAAAGAATGGGCCGTGCGATAACATTCTAGCGCTCTTTGCCAGTTCTGAAGAATCAGTTCGTAATCCAGTCCCAGCTGATAATGAGCTTCTACGTTTTTTGGATCTATGGCGACAGCTTTTTCATACTGGGCGATAGCCGACTTGTTCATACCGGCTCGGTCCAGAGCCTGTCCCAATTGCACATGGAAGGCAGAAATTTTGAATTTGTTGTCGATTTCTTCGCTGACTGAAATCGACTCAGACTGTACTTTTTCAACCGGCAGTTTTTTAATTACAGTGACAAGCTTGTTTATTAAACGAGTGTTGTTCACATCCGGCATGGCCGAAAATGCCACCATAAAAATGCCAGGGCGCAGTGCCGCATCATAATTTTTGATAGACATGTACGAGTCGAACAGACTTTCTGCTATAGCGGGCACATTTGGGTTGCGGTCAAAAACAGGCTTCAAATCGCTTATCGCTTTTCTGTAATCGCCCAAAATGAAATAAGCCACCCCGCGCACTCTCAAAGCGCGCTCAAATTTAGGATCTTTGTTCAAATCTTGAGTGGTTAGTTTGATCGAACGCCCAGGGTGTCCGCTCAAATAAATTTGAGCCAGTGAAGTGGGAAGACCTAAAATATCGGGATTAACCTCAAAAGCAGTTTCCAGCACTTCTCTGGCTTCGTCCATCTTTTCTTGCTGAATAAGATAATCTCCAACAATCAAGAGCATTTCAGGATTATTGGGAAACTTTTTCAAACCGTCGCGCAATAGCTGTATGGCTGACGGGATATGTCCTTGCTTAATCTCACGCTTTACCAACTCTATAAGCGCATCGGGATTCTGGGGCCCATACTGGACTGCCAGCTTGTACTGGGCAAATGCTTCTTCCCTCAGACCCATTCGCTCCAGCATCAAACCCAGATAAAGGTGAGCATCGGCATCTTTTTCATTTTTCTGAACCAGAGCTTGTATCTGATTTAGAGTTTGCTCGCTCAGTTTACTTGTGCTGATTTCACCCTGTATTTTTTCCAACAGACCGGCAGGCACCTCTGCCCGGCAGGAATTTTGCCAATTGACTGATAAAAAGAAAGCTGCTGGTAATAAGATCCAGATTTGTTTTTTTGATTTTTTCCTGAACATTAGATTCAAACTGCTAAGATAGTAATTGTTAAGGTTTATTTAGGTTAATTGGAAGAGCCCCAGAAAAAGAAGTGTAGACCATAGAGCAGTCGAGGGAACATTCAAACTGGGAAGATTTACGCAGATTAAGCTAGAGGCTCAATAAATGGCTAGGTTTTGCAGCAAAGTCCGCAGAAAAAAAGGCAATCAAATAACCGAACTGGGACCGGCAATGTTCATTTTGTTGGTTGTAGTACTTTTTCCCCTGGCAGCCCTCGTGTACATGGGAATGGGGGTGGGCTGCGGCTGGTTTTTGAACCATATGTCCACACGAGCCGCCTCTGTAGTCCCTGGTCCTCAAATGCCCACAGCACTGACAAAGCAGGAGGATGCCTGGAAAGCTTCCGGACTGGCTAAATTCACCAATGCCAATGTGGTCTCAAATGTTGCCACGCGAGCAGACATAAACGGAAAGCCGGGCGACGATGTGGTGAGAGTAACCACAATTATTGAGATTCAACCTTTTGTGCAAATTCCATTCGTCCCGCTTGGGCCGTACAGATTCACTTTTAACGGCGAGCGCCCCATCGAAGAACGCGGCATTATCTAGAGGGACGATTTAAAATGCGGGCAAGAAGAAAAAAGGGCCAGGCTCTTATTGAAACGATAGTAGGGCTTTTCATATTTGTCCCTGTGGTGCTTTTCCTGATTGACGTTATTGCCATGGTCATGGCTCAAACAGCTAATGACGCCCTGGCTAAAGACTGTGCCAGAGCTGCAGCTGAGGAAGTAGACCAGGCGGCGGCACAAACCACTGTAGATCAAGTGAAAGTCAACTTCTCTTCACCTGTATTGAAAATCAACACAGCCAAAGTCCTGAGTTACAGCGACGAGACAGTGACTGTTCAGACAAATGCCACATTTACGTTTCCTGTGCAGATACCAGTTGTTGGAGTGTCCACACAAATTTTTACGGCTGACGCCACTGAACCTGTGGTGGGAAAACTATCTCAATAAGCTTGCAGTCAGCTTTTCATCAAGCTATTAAATTTGGGAATGAGAATAAAAGGCATTTTTTCCAACTTTTCTTCTTGATCATCCAGAAATCTCACCTTTTCTGTCTCGCCTTTCAATCCGGCTTCGAAGATTTTTTCTTTTTTTGTCTTGGAATTGTCAAAAATAACGGCAACACCATAAGGTTTTTGGATGGCTACAGCCACTTTGGCAATTCCCTTAGCCTTTTCAATACGCTTTCTTATACGACCAAGACAAATGGCACAGGAAGCGCCTTCCACCCGAAAATCAAGCCTGGTAAGGGCATTCATGTTGAGTTTGGATGCGTCCTTAGCTTCACCGGTAAACATAAGTGAACCATTGGGGTCAAGCTTATCTTTCGATTCTCCTTCGCTTGCGCATATAGCCGGCAAACAAGAAACTCCAAGCATAAAGATAAGGACAAGTGCGTAATTTTTGCTTTTATTCATATAGCTATTTTAGTGATCAATAATCTCTTGCGCAAATCACATTCACTAAAACATGTTTTTTCTCTTTGCGGGCAATTTCGATTGCTTTCTTGAGAGAGGCTGGCAACTCTTCCGGCTTTTCCACTCTGAGCCCTATGCCCTTGCAAGATTCAGCCATTTTTTCAAAACTCACTTGCATTTTGAAATCCCACAACTCACCGAAGCCATGCTTATTTGCCCAGTTCTTGCCGGGATCGACTGTTCCATCGTATGATTTTTTGATGGGCGACCAGCCCGAGTCGTTGAAAACGACTACAACTATGGGCAAGTCATAGGCACCGGCAACATAATGAGCCGACAAAGGTGTGTTGAACATGTATGAACCATCACCTAAAGTCACCATCATCACTTGCTCCGGCGCAGCAAGCTGAGCACCAAGAGCCGCTCCTAGAGACCAACCCAGACCGCTTGCAATCGAATTTTCAAACCAGCTCATAGTCTGCCTGCGCGGCACAAGTGTGGGATCTAGATTGTATTCGTTGAAAATGACCACATCATCATCGATTGCCTGACCGACACAATATGAAAGATACGACTTGGTTATATGGTCAAGCTTGGCGTCGGAAGCTGCTTTTGCACGTGCAGTTTCAAAAACTTTTTTGTGGTTCTCAGTATTTTTTTTGCGCCTGGCTTCAATTTTTTCTTTGTACTTTTCAAACGGTCCATACATATATGCATGCATTCCATACAAAATAAGTCCCGGATTGCCTGCCAGATTTACATCCACAGGAAAAGATCGCATAGGCAAATTCTGACAAAGAGGGTCAATGCCTATTTGAATTACTTTGGTGTTTTCCGAGATATTGCCCCAGTCAGGAATCCAGGGGACATGACTTTCAACAACGATGATCAAATCAGCTTCTTTTACTGCAGGCAAAGGATTAAAGCCCTGATGCATAGGATGTTCTGTCGGAAAATTGAAAAAATTACGCTTGCCGTGCTCAATTACACCAATGGCAAATCGATCGCAAAAGGCGGTCAAAGATTCGACTCCATCTTTGTATCTGCCGATTTCAGCAGTTACGACAAGCGGATTTTTAGCTTCAAGTATTTCTTTTACCAAATCTAAATTCGGTTCATTGCCTGGTCCTGCAACAGAAGGGTTCTGGCGTGGTCTTTCATGCACAGACATTTCTTTATCGATCGGCATGCACAGGACTTCTTTAGGCAAAGTCAAATACACAGGTCCCTGCGGATCAGAAGTGGCAACAGCAAGAGCCCTGTCCACCACAGTTTCTAAATGAAGTGGTGATTTAAGCTCATAGTCCCATTTTGTATATTCTCGAAAATAAGCGCCTTGATCAAATGTATCCTGACCCCATTGCACAAAATTGGTGCGGCAGCCTTCTGTGCCATAGTCATACCAGGGAGTTTTGCCCGACATCACTAAAATGGGGATGCGTGAGCGGCTTGCATTGATGATTCCCAATCCCATATTGGCAGTGCCGACCGTCACATGCGCCATTGTGGCTTGCGGCTGTCCGGACATAAGATAATGTCCATGAGCCATGGCGATTGCCGTGTTCTCATGTGGCGCCACCACTGTTTTGAGCTCGAAATGATCCTCAACCGAATAACGTCCAAGCGCATCGGCAATAGGCGTGAAATCAGTGCCTGAGTTGGAAAAGAAGTATTCCACGCCTCTTTGATTGAGAAGAGACATCAAGCCTTGTGCCACAGTTTCGGCATGGATATTGATTTTATTATTTTCAAATTTGATGCGTTGTTTACCCTGTCCCCGGCGTAAATTGATTTTTAAATATTTAGTGAACTCACAAGGACAATCCAGGTTTGAGAAGTGTGAGGCATCAGACAACTCAACAAACTGGCTCAAATTATGAAGCTTATGTATGTCTTTTGAGAGTTCGGGTGATACAACCGGATCATGAGCTCCGCTAATAAGCATCAGCGGACAATAAATTCGCTTTATACTGTCGCGAAAATCTACATTGAACATTGAACGCCAGGAAGCCAGAAAAACTTCTTTGTCTTTTGAGCCTTCTTGTTTGACCACACTTTCAACAATTTTTTTGTCCGTATTTTTGGCAAACAAATTGGGGATTAATTCAGCTGCACTTTGACGCATTGTTTTGTTTTTGAGCTGATTTTCCATAAAGTCAATCCGCTCAGAAGCGTTATCCACATAAGCCCATGAATTAGCCATCGTGATTGATTGGACGACACCTGGATCTTCTTCATAAGTTTGCAGTGCGACTACGCCCCCCATAGAGAGTCCGACCAGATGGGCGCGGCTGAATCCAAGCACCTTGACGAGAGCGACTACATCTGAGGCGAATCCATTCATATTGACTTTGTCTTGAACTAATTTGGGATCAATTTTGGACTGTCCATGTCCCCGCATATCGAAAGTCAAAGTAGTGTATCGTCTGCACGTCGAAAGGGCTTCAATTTGCGGCTCAAAACTTGAGTAGTCTCCGCCCACCGCATGAAGAAAAACAACCAGTTCATCTCCGTCGCCTCTGATATGGCAGGACAAGTTGATACCGTCTTCAGTGCTGATGGTTTTATGAATGTAATTCTTCTCTTTTTTCAAAACCATTGCCATAGGTTTGCTCCTTACAAAGCATATGAAATCATCGCCAGTGTCCCGCCGCCGGAGGGTCCATGATGTTCTGAACGGGTGCTCACATAAACTGCCGTCTCGCCTGTTATCGCCGCCAGAACCGAAGAGAGCACGCAACGTGAATATCTGGTGTCGCTTATATCGTCATCCTGCAACATAGTATGACGTTTGCCTCTGATTTTCCCTCTGGGATCCGCTTCCGATTTTGCAAAAACACCTACAAGTTCACGTGTTTGTTCAGGACTCAAATGACCGTTGGCTAAATTGAAACCGAGACCGGTCAAACATTTCTGGATTGAGCCTACGTCAAGCATGTCCTTGAGCACACAACTATTGATTTTAAGCTGACCGTCCCAGTAAGGACTGTTTGCCAAAACCATGATTTCGGTGCGAGTGAGACCGGGTTTTGCCGAACAAGAGGCTGTCGATGAATACTTTTCAAAATCGGAGCAAACAGATTCGTCGCTCAAATCATTGATATCTACTTCACCCAGAGAGACGGCTGCGCCAAGCGCCGAAGCACCGCGCGAATAAACCATGTCTGAGCGTATTGGTTTGTTTTCTTTGCGCGCCTTTTCCGCTTGCTCAATAGAGTATGAAGGAATGGCTCCTTTCATTTGAATTAGATGCACATCAGTGGGAGAGTCCAATTGCAACTTATCTACTATTTCTTCGATCACCCTTGCCGTTTCTTCGATTTGGGGTAAGCGACCTATTTCTTCCGGCTTGAATTCACGTGTAAATCCGATCCCCAGAGCCAGTCTTTTTTCGTTTAAACGTTTATCGGATGCGGAGCCTGTTTTGACAAAAACTAAAATATGCGGGCTGACCACCCCCTCGCATCCGCCCGACAGTGAAAAAATGATTTTGTCGGTTACTTCTTTGCGGCTGATTTTTAGTTTCTGACTGAAATAGTCTTCAAAAGCCAGCATAGAAAGGTCACGAGTGAAGTCGTTGCGACCGCCGTTTCCTTCAGTTTTGCCTATGATACAAATCACTTCAGCCGGATTTATTTCTCCCTTATCGACAAGTTGGATAAGCCCGCTGAGATCAGACGGGCTTGCAGTCAGGATTTTGAATGCTTTTATTTCCATTGCCCAATCTAAACAGGAGAGAGTAAAACTGTGCCTGTCTGCTTCTGGACATCGATTTTATAAACGTCGCCGTGATTCATTTCTTTAGGTTCACCCATACTGGCTAAGGCTTGCACCACTTCA
>CAZEQP010000079.1:0-9455 GCA_964514345.1 uncultured Candidatus Obscuribacterales bacterium | reverse complement strand
GGATATTCTCTTATTTCAAGCTCAGGAGTCCTTTGTCTATCCGGTCTATAGTTTGGATATCGTTTTCTCCAGACATCGTCATTTACCCAGGTGCCGCCGCCATTGCCGTCCCACCAGTAACCGTCGCCTCTGCGATCACCGTGACGGCGTCCGCGATTCCCTCTATCGCCTCTGTCCGCGGCTCTGGCTCCATCGTGACCGCCGTCGCCTTTGGCATAAACCATGTCGGGATAAAGCAAATTGCCAATGACCATCAAAAGGGCAAGCAGTGTAACCACATTTCTGCCCATGCGCATCAAGGACAACTGATCACCGGTCCAATCAGCAAGCTTGATTGAAAGCAGCTTCAGTTCCGCCACTATTTGTGGTGGCAGAGAACCGGCTCTTTTCAATATGCGAGAAATCAACGCCGAAAGATCTACAGATTGCAAAAACATACCCGGATCACTCAAAAAATCAGCGAGCATGTCGGGGGTCTGGCTTGGTTCAAGCGAAGGCATTAAGCGCAGAACATCCCCTAAAATCTGCTTTGGGTCGGCAATTTCCTCCACTTGCTCAGACCCGGTCTCAACACCCATGGTGAGAATGGCATTGGCAAGCGCCGTGCTTATTTCAGCCGGCAAGATTTCACGTCCATTGTCCGCGTCAGGAATAGTGGAAGATTGCATTAAAAGCGAACTTTTCACTTTGCCTGTCCAGCCGGAAAGTGTTCCTTTATGAAAATAGCGTATGAGTATTTCGCTTCCCGCTTGAGCCGGTTGTGCCTGCGCTTGCAGTGGATACAACTCCTCGGGAAGCATAAACAACTCTTTCAATTTAGTGGTATCACTTATGAAAGCTCGGGGTGAAATTGAATCCAGATCCAGTGCTTCAATTTCAGACTGATTTATTTCTTCTCTGGCGGCCAGGAAAAATCCCCAGTCACTGCCGTATCCGCGTGAAAAGAATGAAGGCACCGCCACTCTGTAGGGACGGACGCTCAATTGCGCTTTAGTCATACTGTTGAAGATAGACCAGTATGCAAGCGGTGTTTGATGAGGCGAGACGCCGTTTGTAGCCAACACTCCATCCGGATTGAGCAATTGATACAAGTTTTCATACCATTCGATAGAATGAAAACGCGCACTGTCCGCGTCGGCAGCCACGGTTAAGTCGACCAGTATCAGGTCGTATTGCTCGCCTTCATTTACCGCTTCTTCCACAAAATCCCAGGCATCACTGCAATTTATGGTCAGACGCTCGTCAGCCATGCTGTTTTTGTTGAGCTGGCTGAAATCGCTTAGAGCCATTTTCAGAATCTCAGGATCATAATCGACCAGAGTAACCTTATTAATGGATTCGCTTTTGCAAACTTCCCGGGCACACAGTCCGTCACCCCCGCCGATAATCAATACATCGAGCGGTCGTCCGGCTCTTCTTTGCGCCGTCAAAAGGGCAGGCAGCGCCAGCCCTTCATGATAGATATGCTCATCATGAGAGTCGAATTGCAAGTCGCCATCGATGAAAAGGGCAAACGAGCCATCCGGCCTTTTCTCCACTGAGCCACTCATGCCAATACCTCCTGCATAACGATGCAAAATTCTGCGCTTTTAGGGTCGCTTAATTTTACTCATATATACTGGCTGGTTTCATTAGGCGGCAGCTCGCAAAAGCGCCAAACTGAAACTTCTAATCTAAAATCTTCCGCCCCCACTATATTAATTATCGGGTGTAGTTAATTCTATTTGCTTAACTGCGGCATTATGACGCCGTCCAGAATGTGAATCATGCCGTTTGAACAGGGCAAATCAATTGTCTGGACCAGAACATCATCGGCATAAATACTATTGCCACGCTCTGAAATGGTCACTTCATGCCCTTCCAGTGTTTTAATTTTGCCTTTTTCTTTCAAAGCTTTCGAGTCCAGTTTGCCCTCGATTACGTGATATTCAAGCACCTGGCGCAATTTCTTCTTGTTGGCGAAAAGCGTTTTGACATCATCGCCCGGCATACGCTTGAATCCGTGATCACAAACAGCAAGCAAAGTGAACGGTCCTTTGTCTTTCAGCTTGTCATCAAGGTCGAATGCCTGCTCCAGACCATCCAGAAGTGTGGTGAATCTTGTCACTTCGTTATCTTTCAAAGTGTTGATAATATCTTTGGGTTTTCTTTCAAACCCTTCCTTTTCTTTGTATTTTTCTGTTTTGGTCGCCGCGATTAGCAATTTTTTGGAAGCACTTGCCTGATTGACTGAAACGCCTGTCAATAAAGCGATTCCCAGACTCAACGCAAAAACCTTTTTTGCAGATAACATAGATAAGGATTCTCCTTCGAATATATACAATTACGATACACGACGCAGGCTTGCGATATTTATACCATCCCAGATGAATAGACGCTCATTTCTTAAACTTGCCGGAAGCTTCACTCTCTTGGGAAGCTTGCAGGCGTTGCTCGCCCCTGGCAGCCTGGCAAGTATAGAACTAATCGTCAACGACAAACACTCAAAACTAAATAGCACACGTGTGGCTTGTATCGTCCGAATAAATTCGCTGGAGCAACTGAAAGAGACTGTGCAGTCGGCGAAAGCAAAAAAATCGAGCATTGCCGTCTGCGGCGGACGTCACGCAGCAGGCGGGCAGCAATTTGCTGAAAACTCTTATCTGGTCGACACTACAGACTTGAATAAAGTCCTTTCTTTCGACAAAGAAAAAGGCTTGATCACAGTCCAGTCCGGTATTCTCTGGACTGATTTTTTGAATTATCTGGAAAAAAATCAAGATGTAGGTGGCGAAACACTCTGGGGCATCAGTCAAAAACAAACCGGCGCCGATAATCTTTCAATAGGCGGGACGCTTGGCGCCAATGCCCACGGACAGGGTTTATTACTTAAACCATTTATAGATAATGTCGAGTCATTCGTACTTATAAATAGTAAGGCGCAAACTGTAAATTGCAGTCGCGCCGAAAACAGCGAGTTATTCAAACTGGTTATTGGAGGCTATGGTCTCTTTGGCATCATATACAGTGTTACATTGAAACTTGTGCCGCGAAAGAAAGTCAGACGTAAAATTCAAATGTCAGACACTAAAAGCTTGCCTGAAAAATATAAAGATGCTGTGGCTTCAGGCGCTCTTTATGGCAGTTTCAATTCAAACATAGATGACACCAGTGAAGACTATTTGACCGGTGGAATTTTTTCGGCTTATTATCCTGTTTCACGCAAAGAGCCTGTGATTTCAAAACGAATGGAAGATCAAGCCTGGCTTGAATTTGTTTGCGGCGCGCATAACAATAAGAAAGAAACTTTCAAAAGATATGTCGAATTTTACAAAGACTCGGACGGAACCTGCAACTGGTCCGATATCTGGCAGTGCGGACCCTATCTGGAAGACTATCACAAAATAATTGACGAGCGTCTGCATTACAAAGACGCGGCAAGCGAAGTTCTGACAGAAATATATGTGCCACTGAATGCGGTTGATGATTTTATGCGGGCTGTGCGTGAATATTTTCTGGCTAATAAAGTCAATTTGATTTTTACCACTATTCGTTTTATCCAAAAAGACACCGAAAGCTTCTTAGCCTGGGCAAAACAAGACTATGCCTGTGTCATTTTCAATCTAGATACTATTCATACCGACGCAGGAATCGCACATGCGCGTGCGGCTCTCTGTCATTTAATTGATCTGGCTATAGCGCGCGGTGGCTCTTACTATCTGACTTATCATCGATTTGCTTCTAAAGAACAAGTGCTTGCATGTTATCCGCAAATGCCTGAATTTTTGAAACTGAAGCTGAAATATGATCCAGATGAAGTCTTTCAGAGCAACTGGTACAGACATTATAAGAAGATGTTCGGATGAAGATGAATCCTTCGGATGAAGCTCATACCCTGACAAAAGTGACAAATTTCTCTCTATGATCATGGGGTCTCGACCAAACAGTCTGGCACGAATGTTAGCGCTTTAAACACATTTCTAACGATATTGTTAGAATGTGTATCCATGGTGCAAACATCCTTGGCGGGCAGAAAAAAAAACACTCTCAAGATCGATGGCACTTGACCGAACAGACTAAATCGAAACAATCGTTGCAGTCACAGTTCTTGTGTCAGAGTGAAAAGTAGCTTCAATCACAACCGGACTTTTAATTTCAACTGGTGGCGGGTCGAATTTAAATCCTTCGTCGAATCTTGATTTGATCACTTCTATTTCAGTTTGACTCAAAGGCGGTCCATCACCCGGTTTTAGAATAACAACATTTGATGTTTTTCCATTTCGAGCCAGGGTGAAGCGCACCGTTTCATTATTTCGACAATAAGTGTTTTTGGGATGAAAGGTACTTTCTCTTATTTCGTTTTGCACTTTTAAAAGAAATTGTTCGGTCGCATCACCCGGATGCAATAAAGACTCCGCTTTCAATTTCCTTTCCAGCTCATTTGAATCCCAGGCATTGAGCAATTGGTACCAGTCAAGCTGAGGCTCCACCCATTCGATCATGCGCTGGAGATTCTCATGCTTTTGACCTTGCGCTTCATTTTGCCTTGAAGTTATAGCAACTTCTGCGGCGAACTCAGCAGCATCTTTGGAGCGTCCCTCCTCTTTGTAGATTTTCAAGATTTCGGCATCCAGACCGTTCAGGTCATTTGAAATGGCGTGGTGACAGATTCTTTGCAAACGGCTTTGCTCTTTCAAATGTTCAAGTTTTTTATCTGTGTTGTTTTCCATGGCATAACCAAATGCCAGAAAATTATGCGCATACTGAAATGAATGGTCGTAAGGATCAATCGCCTTGCATGCCAGCACTTTCAAAGCGAGATCTCTAGCTTCCTTATAATAGCCGATGGCATAGTATAAATTGGCCAGTTCAAGCTCTGTGCGAAGAGTGTATCTGTGTCCTTCACCCCAGAATTTTGTTTCAAGTAATTTGGCTTTCAGCAACAAACGTTCTTTTTGAGCATAGCTCAAAGGATAATCTCTGAGCGCATATAAAGTGGCTATCCAGGCACCGACTCTATTGTAGCGTGGCTCCGGAAAAATCTTTTGTGCCGCTCTCCATCCATCGCGGCTCTCAAGGCAGTATTTCACCGCCATTTGTTCTTTGGCCTTCGCGTCCAGGTCGTCAGCGCCGAGTGGTTGTTCAAACCAATAAATTAATAAACCAAGCACAATTGCCATCACTATCCCCGGCACTAGAAAGCGCGAGGATGTCATTGATTCAGTTTGTGCTATGTCTTTCTCATCGGGCATCAGCTCATTATATAATTTACGTCTAAAAGCGCCAGGAGAATGTCATGACTCAGACACAAATGCTTTATCGCAAGCCCGAAATCGGTGATTCGATAGAAACTGTCGACACACCGGCTTTGATTGTGGATCTGGATGTGGTGGACAAGAACATAGAAAATATGTTCGCTCATTTCAAAGGCAAGAATGTCACTATACGTCCGCATTTGAAAACAGCCAAATCTCCTGTTTTTGCCAAGAAGCTTATTGAGATGGGCGCGACAGGCATTTGCGTGGCCAAGCTTTCAGAAGCGGAAGTGATGGCACAAAACGGCGTGAGCGATATTCTCATTACGACCGAGATTATTGGCGCTGCCAAAATGCAAAAGCTTTTCGATCTGCTGCGCGAACATCCTTCAGTCAGGCTCGTGGTGGACAGCAAAGAAGGTGTGGACTTACTTGCTAAATCAGCAAAAGAGTTTCAACACAAAGAGCCTGTCCAGGTTTTGATTGAGCTGAACGTCGGACAAAACAGAGCCGGATTGGAGAATGCAAAAGATGTAGTAAATCTCGCTACATATATAAAGGAAAAGAAAGAACTTGCATTAATAGGCGTTCAAGGCTATGAAGGTCATGTGCAACTACTTGCAGATGAAAAAGCACGCAAAGAGAAAAGCGATGATTCTATGCAAAGACTGGGCAAAATTGTTTCTGAGCTCAGGGCAGCCGGTTTTGAAATCCCGGTCGTAACCACAGGCGGCACGGGCACTTCGCCCTGGTGTGCCGAGCATGATTTTGTCACCGAAGTGCAGCCGGGCAGTTTCATTTTTATGGATACGGCTTATAGAAACGCCGGACAAAAATATGATCAAGCACTGCATTTGGTGGCAACAGTCATTAGTAAACCGGACGCTAAACGTGCAGTTATCGATTCCGGATTTAAATCTTTATCGACAGACTCAGGCAATGCCGAGGTGGCTAATGTCAAAAATGTGACTTATGAGCCGGGCGGCGACGAGCACGGCATATTGCGCGAGTCTAAGGGCGGAAACGTTTCTGTTGAAATAGGCGATCGAATAATGATGACACCCAGTCACATTGATACCACCATAAATTTGCACGATTTTTATTATTGCCACAGAAAAGGAATTATCGAAGCTATTGTTCCTATCGCTAATCGCGGAAAAACCATGTAAGCGGTCCCATCTGAAATCCCCACCAAGACGCTGACTTATCCGGGGGTGATGTTTTGAGTGTGATTTGAGCGGCTTCGATTTCTTTGATCAAGTCAGCTTTTGCTTCCATTGGAACAATGACTTGTCGTTTACCGGATTCATTTTTCAACCAAACCAAGACGACTGGTTCATTGTTAATTATTTGAATCTGTTTGATCTCTGAAGGAAGTTTTCGAATTAGACCCACCAGCTGTTCATATTTCATCGGCGTTGACGATGTGTTCGTTTTTGCAACTTTTGTAAGAGCGAACACGACACAAACTACAATAAGTAAAAATAGAAATACTATCCAGGTCGTAGCGTATTTGCGCATCTCTTAAATAGAGCCGTTGCCCTTAGTCACCACTTTCACAGTAATTTTCGAATTAACAAGCGACTCTATAAGTTCCGGTTTCAAATCATCGGATACGTCCACCAATTTCATATCGGTGTTGTCGCTCATATAGACCTGAACACATTTGTCTCCGGTCTTCAACACTATGTGAGATATGGGAGTCGGCTTGCGCTGGACCATTTCAATCAATTCAGTGTAACTGAGCTCCGGCGCTTTTTCTGTTTTTTTTGTTTGCAAAGTAAAACAGATGAAGCTCACCAGAACAATAAGCACTGCGCTCAAAATTTTGTCAGCTGTGGTCATCTTCGTCCTTGAATGGATAGGTCGCGCTTAAATATTTGTCCAGTCCCAGGTGCGGGTCATCTAGATCTGCGTGCAGGACATTTTTATAAAGTGCTTTTTTGAAGTTATCCGGGGTGGCACCGTTTTGTTTCAAAAGCATCTGATGAATTTGTCTGCGGCGAATCTTTTCATTGTGGCTTGTGTCTGAAACAAGTTCCACTTTGCCGTGATCTTCTACTTGCGTAGAGCGATCGTAAACAATAGTAGCAGCTGCTTTACTGCGGGCCAACTCGTCTTTGTGATATTTGCCTATCAACTCAAATTGTCTGACGCTTTGAGCCATGATGTTTTTGGAAGCTTCGTTCAATTTTTTGAGCTGGCGCAAATATGCTTGCGGCTCGTAAACTCCGGGGATCACGTCGATGATTGAGCCATCGGCAGTACAGATATAAGTGGCAATATTGCCGTGCAGAGTGCGGGTGATTTTCTGTCCGTTACCAAAATCAATATTTATGGTGGGGACAGGTCTCACCGATTCCCAGACTGGTTCGAAGTTCTGGTTGATGTAGGCTGCTATTTCAGGGTTGGAGAACAACACGGATCTCGCTAAACGTGCATTCGTTCAGCAAAAGCGGTCGTCTAGAAAACCCATAAGGTGAAATACTAAAACCGGCTTACCTGAAAGCAAAGAGTTTTTCTTAGCCTGGGCAGTGGTCGGATACCAGATTACAGAACCTGGTCTGACCTTTTTCTTGGTTTCTTTTTTAGCTATTTCAGATGCCGGCAAAGATTCGCTTTTCAAAGACGCAGGTAAAGTCAAAAGACTTTTGACCGGGCGTTCTATCAACGCTTTTCCCATATCCGGGCGAAAAATAGGACTTGGCGTTTTCAATTCCTGACTATGGGCTGCCTGGACGGCGAAAAGCGAAGTGATTAACGCCGAAAAAATAAACCTTTTCATTGACCGTGACCTGTTGGTAGGTGCCTTCAATTTCATTTTCAATCTAAATGCTTAAACCCACCCTGGGGTTAACACTGAAACTGGGACCGGAAAAATGCCGAAATATTGAGAGCCTCAAAAAAAACACAACCGATAACGGTTATGTTTTAAAAGCACACAGAGCTTGAATCCACCCTTCTTGACAAGCCCAGAAAAGTAAGAATTCGGCTGAAAATTGATTTGTTCTAAAGCAGTATATATTGATGGTCAGTTATCATCATGACTTCCTGCCAGGAACAGGCACAGCTTGATGGACAAAGAGCAAAAATTCTCAATCAAAGACTTTCTGAAACAGAGCCCGGTGGCGCAAGCTTTCATTCTTGTCGCCATTATTAACGTTTGCTTACTTTGCTTCAATCCGCTGCAAAAACTAGACCCTCAAGCCATCCAGGCAAACAGAACCTGGGCCTGGTGGGCGGTCAAAGATTACAGAGAAAATCCAGCCGACGTAATAATGATGGGTTCGTCCTTCATTATGAACCCGACCTGGCAAGAAGAAGCTGTATACCGCAACCAGTCAGTGGATCTTGTAATCGACCACAGGACTACTTATCTGGAAGACGCTATCAAAAGCCGGGCCTCTTTGAATTCCCCCCAGAATTTGCGTTGTTTCAATTTCGGATTGCCCGGCGCCATGGTTTCTGACCAGTTCATGATTATCGAAACAATGTGCAAAAGCCAGCACAAACCCAAGATGGCAATATTTTGTGTAGCTCCGCGCGATTTGATGGACTGTAGATTTTTCAATGCCGGCGGCTCCAAGCATTTCAGATATCTGACTAATTTTACTGAAAACAAAAAAGCAAAAGAACTTGCCTTCATGGATATCCCAGGCAAATTCGCCGACCTTTTTTCCAACTCGCTTTTTTTCAAAACAAAAGCAAGCGAGATACAAGTTTTGCGAGCTAACTTATTAAAATCATGGATGCAACCATATTTAGCCTCTCTGCCTGAAAGCCCGCTCAATCAAAAAACAGAAGAAGACAGACGCTCTGTTTTCAAAAGAGACGAGATAGAAAAGGGCGCCTGGCTGGCTCATCCCAACACACCTTACTGGTATGTCGACTCATCTCCTGATTGCCGCATGAGATACAAACATTTGAACAGTCAGGTTTTTGAAAATCAAAAAAAATGGCTGGACATGGCTTTGAAAACTTGCCAGGCTGAAGGCATTAAACCTGTCGTAGTCAACGTTCCCTCATCACCTGAAGCCAGAGACTGCATGTATCCGGGAATTTATGAAAGACATATTGAAGCGGTCACTGCCATTACTTCTGCCAACAATGTGCCTTTCTACAATTTAGACCTTGGCTGGAAGCACGAGAAAAAAGACTATACAGACTGGGGTCATATGGGTCCTCAAGGCGGGCGCAAAATGCTTAATGCCATCGCCGGAG
>CAZEQP010000078.1:0-9490 GCA_964514345.1 uncultured Candidatus Obscuribacterales bacterium | reverse complement strand
TCCCGCATGTGCGATCTTTGGATTCTCCCGCTCAGTTGGAAGAAGAAAGAAGACTCATGTATGTGGGAGTGACAAGGGCCGGTGACAATCTTTATTTGAGCCGGGCCAGGCGAAGAAGCTCTTATGGACAATCAGCCAATTACACAATCCCCAGCCGCTTCCTTTCCGAGATTACACCAGGTCTGGTATCCGGATTTTATGAACAGTCGAAAGACTACGGCGACAATTCATATTCGCAATCTAATAATAATCGTGGTTATGGTTACCAGGAAAATTATCGCGAGAATAATTATGGCGGCTCAAGAAGCGGATATTCAGGCGGCTCCAAAAGTTCCTCCGGCTCGGGTCAAAAAGGCGGCTATGTAGGCTCAGGCGGGGCTCCGGCATCCACTTACGGCAGTACAAAACCAAGAGCCATGCGTCGGGCCGAGCCTTCAAGCACTCCCGGTCCTGAATCCAACCCTGAAATACCTGCTTATGAAAAGTTATCGGTGGGTGATAACGTGCAGCACTCTAAGTTTGGAGTCGGTGTTGTGACTCAGGTTATCGGCGAAGGTAATAAGGAACTTTATAATGTAGAGTTTGAAAACGTTGGCAAGCGTCTGCTTGATCCCAATATTGCCAAGCTCACTAAATTGTAAGGAGAAAAAAGGTGTCAATTGAAAAAACCTTCGTAGCCATCAAACCAGACGGTGTGCAAAGAGGACTTGTTGCCGAAGTGATTTCACGCTTCGAACGCAAAGGTCTCAAACTGGCCGGATTGAAGTTCATGAAGGTGCCTGTGGAAATGGCTGAAACTCATTATGGTGAACATAAAGGCAAACCGTTTTTCGATGGTCTGGTTAAATTCATAACATCAGGTCCAATCGTTGCTATGGTCTGGGAAGGTAAAAATGCCATCGCCACTTGCCGTCAGGTGATTGGTGCCACCAATCCGGCTAATGCCGCCACCGGCAGTATCCGCGGCGACCTCGCTCTTGATATCGGCCGCAATATCGTCCATGGTTCAGACGGTCCGGAAAGCGCTGCCCGAGAAATCGCCATATTCTTCAAAGAAAATGAAGTAGTTTCTGGCTGGGACCGCAATAACGATCCCTGGTGCACCGAATAGACTTTTAACCAAGCAAAGCTTTTGCTTGTTCATAGACCAGGTCGACGCTCATATCGACCAGGCAAGCGGTAGTGCCCAGAGGGCATTTTGTCGAATCGCAAGGCTGGCATGACAGATCCAGTGCCAGGGCTTGATTTTTCCCACCGTATGGACCATTGCGCCTCTTGGGGGTGGCTCCGTAAAGGGCCAGAACTCTGGGGTGTCCGGTGGCGCAAGCCAGATGCATCGGTCCTGTATCGCCGCCTATCACCAGGTCGGAGTTTTCATAAAGGGCGATAAGGTCGACCAGTGAGGTTTTTCCGGTCAGGTCGACTGGTGGCGGTCCGTTTGTTTTAATTGAAGCAGTGATTTGAGAATTGACTTTTTCTTCCCCCGGTCCTCCTGCAACAATGATACCGGCACCGGGATTAGTGCCATCGCTTTTTGCAAGTCGGCTGCCTAATTCGGCCCATTTTTGGGGGGACCAGATTTTGGTGTCCCAGGTAGTACCTGGTATCAATACCACCTTTGGTTCACTATTCGACAGAAACGGTATCATCTCCTTAATTCTGGAATAAGCTTGTGCCTCCGGCCGTGGTAGCGAAAAATCAGCCTTCAGTTGGGGTGTATCTGCCGCCGTTGCTCCGCCGGCAAGTACTTTTGAGGTTAGCTGCGCAACAGAAGCAAAATCTTCGTGGCTCTTTAGTTTGCCTGCCAAAACTCGAACGGTAAAATCGGCAAGAAGTAAATGACGGTTGACGATATGAGTTCCTTCGGCGAAATAGTCCTGAATTTCCAATTTATGGGTCAAAAATACATGAGAGAACTCTTTCACTTTTGAATAACCGATGCGGAATTTTGCCCCGGAAATGTATCCCAGAATACTGCTTTTCAAAAGACCCTGAAAATCAATCACCGCATCAAAGCGCCGTCCCTTCAACTGGTCGGTGAATTTAGTGAATCCGGAGCCTGTAGTGAACCATTTGGAAGGGTCGGACAACTTTGCAGTCAAAGCTTTTTTGGGAAAAAGGATGACCTCATCTATGAGGTCATTTTGCAACAGCAAATCTTTGGATGGAGATTCGACCAACCAACTAAGGGTGGTGTCAGGATAGCCAGCGCGAATGAGACCGGATTTGATGGCAGCGGCCGCCGGGAGAGTATGGACAACGTCTCCAAGAGCGCTAAGTCTGATAATCAGAACCTTCAAGATACCCTGCACTGCCTCATAAACAGACCCGGAATTGGAATTCTCCGGTAACTTTCCTTAACTTTAGACACCAATTTCTGCACCAGCCACCAGTATGATACCAGCCATCAAAAATGGTGCGATACCACGTGTAGAGCGCGTTTACGGATTTCGGCACTAATTCCCGTGGTGCCTTGCCTGAACTATCTGCGAAAAAATCTATATCCGATGTATGCATAAAAAATAGATGATAGAGGTACAATTACTATGCCACTTGGAGTGGTATTAGGTAAGCCATCGAATGCAGTGACGCATCGTAAGTTTTGAATCCTCCGAACTCAGCGGTCGTTACATCACTCTCAAAAAAAACGTCTTGAACCAACAAACAATTCTCAGTTAGACGTTATTTCTCACAGAACAAGGAGTACAACATGGTAGCAAAGAAAAAGGCCAAAGCCGGGTCAGCCAAAAAAGCCGCTAAGGCCAAGGCCCCCGCAGCTAAGAAGCCCTCACACAGCATGGCCAAAGCTAAAAAGCCGGTGAAAACCGTGCGTACAGCAGCTCGCGCCAAGGCTGGTAGCGACGAGTATATGAGCTATTCGGGCAAATTTACCGTCCGTCTGCCCCGCTCCCTTCACCAAGCTCTGGTGGCACGGGCCGAGAAAGAAGGCGTCAGCCTCAATCTCTTCGTAACCAATGCTCTTTCAAGAACAGTGGCTACACCCGGAAAACGCTAAATCCTGAAATAAAGGAATCGTTTACCGAGAAGTAATCGAGATTAAAAGTAAAGGGGATGCTTAATGCGTCCCCTTTGCTGATTTTTTGTTAATGTGCTTTGGGCTATGAAAATTATGACTCTGTGGCAATCATTAAATATCGATAAGATATGTCCTGGTGAAACCTTATAATTCTTCCCTTTAAGGCTATCGAGCATGTCAGGTACACTGCCGACATATTTAACCCCGAAAAAAGGAAGCCCCAAGCACTTATGGTGACAAATATTCCGGTGCTCAATCTGGTGGACCAGTACAAAGAAGTTCAAGCGGTCCTGGAGCAAAATGTACTCAATGTTTTGAGAAGCGGTCATTATATTCTGGGCGAATATGGCGCCCGACTGGAAAATGAAGTTGCCGCCATCTGCGATGCCAAATACGGCATAGGTGTGGCCAACGGAACCGACGCTCTTATATTAGCTATCTGGGCTTGCGATATCACAGCCGGTGACGAAGTCATCACCACTCCTTTCACTTTTGCCGCTACTGTAGAAGCAATTCTTTTGCGCGGAGCCAAACCTGTTTTTGTCGATATCGATCCTGTCACATTCAATATTGACGTATCCAAAATAGAGGCGGCAATCACACCAAAAACCAAAGCTATTCTGCCTGTTCACCTTTACGGCATGCCCTGCAATATGCCCGAGATTATGAAAATCGCCAGAAAGCATAATCTTCGTGTCATTGAAGACAACGCTCAAGGAATCGGAGCCAAAGTGGACGGAAAAGCCACCGGAAGTTTCGGTGACCTTGCCTGCGTCAGTTTTTATCCCACCAAAAATCTTGGTGCCGCCGGTGATGCCGGTATGGTAGTCACCAACGACGAAGACCTGGCCAAAAGAGTAAAAACTTTGCGAGCCCACGGCTCAGTCGAGCGTTATTATCACGACGAACTGGGTGTTAACAGCCGGCTGGATGAAATCCAGGCTGCCGTTTTGATGTCCAAAGTCAGTTTCTTGAAAAAATGGAACGACAGACGCAACCAGATTGCCGTTCTCTACAACCAGTGCTTGAAAGACTGCCCCAATGTGCAGACCCCATTTATTCCGGCTTCCGAATCGGGCGTTACACATGTATGGCATCAATACACTATTCGTGTAAGCCACGGTCGCCAGCACTTGATCGACAATCTGAAAAAACGCGGCATAGGCTCGATGTGTTATTACCCGGTACCCCTCCATACTCAGAAGGCGTTTGATCTTGGTTATAAATTAGGCGATTTCCCGCTGGCTGAAAAAGCGGCGGCCGAAGTTTTGTCCCTTCCAATGTATCCTGAACTTACAGACAGCCAGGCTATGACGGTGGCGCGTGCGGTGCAGGAAGTAATGGCGGAAGTCACAACAGTCTCACCAGTTTCTGTGCAAACACCAAGCACAAAATAATGAGCATCGCTCCTTCGGCATCAGTCAGTGACAGCGCCTCTATAGGCTTGAATGTCATCATTGGACCAAATGTTGTCATTTACGATGGTGCCAAAATAGGCGACAACGTAAAAATTGAAGCTGCTGCCATCATCTATGAAAACTCAGAAATAGGTGACGATACCTATATCGGTGCTCAATGCATTATAGGTGAGCGACTGTACGGGTATCTCAAAGACTCCAGCTACAAAAATCCTGCCACCGAAATAGGTTGCGGAAGCATTATTCGCTCCGGCACCATTTTGTACGCCAACACCAGTTTCGGCGACGGCTTTCAAACAGGTCACCGCGCCGTTATACGTGAAAACAGTCATTTCGGAAAGAATTGCAGTTTCGGCACCAATTCACAATCCGACGGTGAAATAAGAATCGGCGACAACTGCCGATTTCACAACAATGTGTTTATTGCCACATTCACCACCTGCGAAGACAATGTGCATTTTTATCCGATGTCTTGCACCGTCGACAGTATGCATCCGCCCTGCCAGAAAGGCAGAGAAGGTCCCTATCTTGAAAGCGGTGTCATAGTGGGAGCCAAAGTGTTGATACTGCCTAGAGTGCGAGTGGCGAAAAATTGTGTTATCGCCGGCGCCTCGGTTGTCACTCACAACACCAAGCCCGGCATGGTTCTGGTTGGAGCCCCGGCCAAAGAAATCAAAAAACGCGAAGAAGTGCGCTGTCATATTGAAGACCGCCCGGCCTACGATGTGGCTCTGGAATCTTGAGCAAAAAGGGCGGCCTGCTTTTAGGGATGATCTGCCTGATGACGGCAGCCTCATATAGCCCCATCTTGTTCAACTTTTTTGTCGGTGATGATTTCGTTCATCTGATCTGGCTCAAACGAGCCATGGTGGAGCCGGAACTTATCGCCCGCAACTTCCATACATCCTGGCTGCAATTGACGACCACAGCCTTTTATCGACCACTCATTTCTGTGTTTCTTGCCTGGGATTATTTCATCTGGCAAACCAATGCTCTGGGCTACCATTTGACCAATGTTTTCTTTCATCTGGTGGCTACTGTCGGCGTTTATTTTGTCGCCCAGAACCTGCTTGAGCAGCTGGCACCAAAGCTGGACGATCCAAATAAATCTTCGGTTTGGGTACCGGCTTTCTCTGCCACCATATTTGGTTTTTACCCTCTTCACCCGGAAGCTGTATCCTGGATTACAGGACGTGTGGATGTGGTGGCAACTGCATTTTATTTGCTAAGCTTCTGGGCATATCTTCAATTTAGAAAAACAGCCGCAAAATCAAAAGCCAGTCTGGGACTGACTTGCCTCCTTATGATTCTGGCTTTTTTCTCAAAAGAAATGGCTTTCACTTTGCCGCTGGTTATCACGGCCTTTGAACTTTTCGCATCTCCAAAAAGTGAATTGAAAATCAGATTGCAACCGGTAATTGTTCTCTGGCTTCTTCTTTTTGCTTTTCTGGGATTGCGATCATTTGCTCTTGGCACAGTCGTCGGGGGCTACGACAACTCATTCATTCCCACCGACTGGAAAGCCCAGATACGCCACTGGCTGCAAGGCGCTTACATGTTTCTGGTGCCGCTCAACAAAACAATTCCAGAGAACACCAGATTCATGAAAATCATCTGGATCATGTTTGTTTTGCCCATGCTCGCCTCATCCATCTACACTTTCATAAAAGCACCGCAATGGCGCAAACTACTTTTATTCAATGTGTGTTTTTTGCTCATTTCTTTTGCCCCGGTTTTCAAACTTTTCACCATCGGAAACGACCTGCAATCAAGCCGACTGGCGTACTTGCCTTCGGCCGCACTGAGCATTTTGCTTGCTTGCTGTCTTTTGAGCGCACCACTTTTAGTCAAAGCCAAAAGACGTCTGGCCGGTGCCTTCTCTATATTTATTTTGGTTTGTCTTTGTATCAACAATTCAGCCTGGGTGGAAGCCGGCGAGACTGTAAACAGTATTCGAAAAGAATTGAATACGCTCTATTCGACCACAATAAAAGACGATCCGCAAGTTTTGATTCTTTCTCTTCCTGATAATGTCAACGGTGCCTATGCTTGTCGCAACGCTCTTGACGGTATGACCAAAGCGCCGCAACTTTGTCGCGACATCAACAATTGTCTGGCGCTTGAAAATTATGAACCGATAATTCCTTTCGGATTTTTGAAACAATCACTCTACGACGCCCGTGACAAAGTGTTCATTTATCACTGGAACAACGATAGTCGCAAGCTGAACAAAGTGGATTTGCCCGTTGATGTGACCCCATACGAGCGCACCTACGAGCACGAAGACTTGCGCGACATAATGGAAGCCAAACCGGTCGAGCACGCACAAAGCAAATGGAACACAGACGGCTCGCTTGAATTTGAATCAAAATCAAAAAGAAGTCCCAAGCTTTTTATGTCTGTTTCACTTCCTTGTTATAGGACAGAAATCCTATCCATGGACGTAACCAATTTTGCCAGCGAGTCGCCAAAGGGACCTGCTTGCCTGTGTTTCCGTAATGCTCTAGCCTCCAGCTTCGACGACTCGGTAAGCTCATGCGCTTCACTTGAATCAGGCACTCACACGCTTTATTTTCCTCTGACCAATATGCCGCAATGGACACTGGGCGGAACATGCCGCGAAATGTGTGTGCAATTCCCGCGCAAATCACATTTGATGATAAACAAAGTTTGCTTGCTGCCAAAAGAAAAAATGATGCCTCTTCTGAACTTTGAAAACTCAGGATTCATGGGCAGCAAAGGTTTTCTGCACATGAGCAAAGATGATCCGAATAAAGAACTTTCAGTGAATGCTTCCGGCATGTCCGGTGCCACCAAAGTGGTGCTGGAAATCTGCCAGCCAAACAGATTTTTTGAAAGTCAGAACACATCCCCATCATCTCCGAGCCGGCTGGTGATGAAAACGATTGATGCTAACTTGTCAGACAAAATCAAATTGGAGCGTTCGATGTTTCCGTCAGTTGGTATTTTTCAAGTCCGTGCTTTTGGCGTTGACGCAAGTGGAAAGCGAATCGGACTGGCCAGTGATCATATAGTGATTGCGGTGGATTCTTAGTTTTCAATTTTTACCCCGTTTTGAACAACCCGAGCCTATACTGAGGTATAGGTGAATTCAATGCAAAAGAAAAAACAGTACAGAGAAGAACAATTGCTCAAGCATATTGGAGAAGCACTGCGTAATCGACGTCTTGACCTTCTGATTACGCAAGAGGAACTTGCATTGAGATCACATTTTCACCGCACTTATATTACTGATGTGGAAAGCGGTTATCGCAACATCTCACTCTTGAGTTTCCAAAAATTGACCAATGCCCTCAAGTGCGCTGTTTCCTACCCTATTATTGAATCAGAACGCACGATGGCTGAACAGAACAGGCAAATTAGACTGGCTGCACTGGCGAAATCCGGAGGAGAACCCTTGTTGCATAGGGACGAACCTTTTTTTATGCAAAATCTGATAAATGTTTCGAAAGTAGCATTGGTCACGTCAAACATGACCAAAATTCAGGTGGCAGTTGAGAAATTTGCCAGTGAGAGTGATGGAATCTATCCAAGAGATTTGAAAGAACTGGAGCTTGCAATTGCCGGTGATGTTCCAATCAATCCTTTTAGAAACGTGCCTGAGATGCCGTTCCTTGGAAATGTTGAGAGTGAACTGATTGCGCTTAAATCTCCGCCGCAAAGTCTGAGCGTTGGTTCAATTGAATACAGTCCGATCGGCAGGGGCGCCAATTATACCCTTCGTGGCGGCGGAGCTGATGGGATGTCTCTTTCCGGAAGAGTAAAAGAGACAACGTATGTATTGTCCGGAAACTTGCGTAATGATAATCAACCCTAACTCACTAAACCGCCTCGAAATTATTTAATTAACTATTCTGTTAACGTGTGGTGGGTTAGCATCGACAGCTTCTGAAGCCCGGTTTGTCGTATTTGATGCTGCATTATTCCCTGAAAGTGCCTATAATGGAGGTAGATAAGGCGATTAATCCGCCTCAATTACCGTAATTGCATAAGAACTGCCGTTAATCACCTCATCTGGAGTAGAAAGATGAGATGAAATAGGTCTGACTTATGTCCAGGATATTACTCGGTGAATCGCAAGAAGACCTTGCCTCTGCCCTTAGAGAGAGTTTTATCTCAGAGCACTTTGTAGTGGAGCTGGAAAGCAACGGACTGCGTATCCTTGAATGTTTGAGACATAACCACTACGAAGTAATTATTCTTGAAATTGCCCTGGCCGGATTAGACGGGATAAGTATTGTTCGCGATTATCGAGCAACCGGCGGAAACACACCCATATTATTGTTGGCCGGCAGCCATTCATCACAAGAGTTGCAAACTGGACTAGACGCAGGCGCTGACGGCTATATGGTGAAACCCTTTGAATTGAAGGATTTACATGCACTTATAAGAGCAATGATGCGCAGACCTACCCTTCACAACATGAAATTACTCAAGTTGGGTAACGTCGAAATGGACACTGTAGCCGGGGTGGTCACCAAGGATGGTATTCCCGTTCATCTGTATCCTATGGAATTCAAACTCTTACAGTTTTTACTGAAACATCCCAATCAGGTGTTCGATACCCATGCCATTTTTGAACGTGTCTGGCAAAAGGATCAAAGTCAAACTGAAGACACTGTCCGCACGCATGTGAGAACTTTGAGAAAAAAAATCGATTCGGAAGGAAATGCCTCAATCATTACAACTGTACGCGGCCAAGGCTATAAAACCGAAAATTCATAAAAGCTACCTTCCAATTACCTCCCTGGTGATTTTGTAGCCCGCTTCTTTTCTTCCGTCTGCACCAGTTTATTCTCAGCAACAGACTGACGAGCTTCCTCCTGCGATTGGATTTCTTCAAGCAAGGACATGTCATTTTCCTTGATGGTAACGTTTTCCGACACTCTATCTTTCTGATCACGGGAGGAAATGACACTGGCACGCTGATTTGCGGCGGACGACTGCAAGGTGGTTACTTGAAGAAGAAGAAGTTCTAATTCATGTCTTAACCCCACCAGATACTCGTTCATCT
>CAZEQP010000077.1:8510-9517 GCA_964514345.1 uncultured Candidatus Obscuribacterales bacterium | reverse complement strand
TCCAAAGCAGTTCCTGACACTGTTCTTTCGTTAGAACCCGGCGAACTGGTCAGCCAGATTATGAACCTGGGATCGCCCATTCCTATCAAAGTGCAAGTGATGGGACCCAATATGATCGCAAACAAGTTATTCGCCAAAAAAATCCTGGCTGAGCTAAAAAAAGACGAGAAACTGCGCGATTTGCAGTGGGGGCAGCCGCTTGATTATCCTTCCGTCCAGATAGATATAGATCGTGAGAAAGCAGGGCAGCTTGGTGTCACACCTGAAGATATAGGCATGTCATTGCAGCCGGCTTTCTTCTCCAGCCGTTTCGTTAATCTGAGCTTGTGGCGCGACAAAGACAGCGGATTTTCATATCAGGTCCAGGTCCAGGTTCCGCAGGACCAGATAACATCCAAAGAAGATATCGAAAAATTTCCCACCATGAACAGCCGCAAAAAAATACAGATGGCTGAATGGCAGGACAAACTTGAAGACCCGGATACAAACAGATATTACCCGGACCATAAAACTTTGCACCCGCAACACCCGCTTATCTCGGATGTGGCCAAAGTCGAATATGGCACCACAGATGGTGAGTTTGATCGCTACAACATGATGCGTATGGTATCGCTCACGGCCAACCTCACCGGAAACGATCTTGGTCGTGTGGGCGAAGAAGTAAAAGAAGCTGTGCGGCGCGCCGGCAAGCCACCCAAGGGAGTCTTCGTGGAAGTGGCCGGACAGGTTCCATTGCTTGAAGATACATTCTTCCATTTGCTCACAGGTTTATTGTTAGCCGTAGTTGTGATCACACTCATGCTTCTTGCATATTTCCAGACAGCTCGGGTCGTGCTCATAGTCATGTCGACTGCGCCCGCTATTTTGCTCGGTGTGCTTTCAATGCTCACAATCACAGGCACCACGTTAAACGTTCAGTCATTCATGGGCGCCATCATGTGTATCGGCGTGGGGATAGCCAACGCCATTTTGCTTGTGGTATTTGCCGAGCAAAGCCGCATGGAAGG
>CAZEQP010000077.1:0-8500 GCA_964514345.1 uncultured Candidatus Obscuribacterales bacterium | reverse complement strand
TCCAAAAGAAGCGGCTGTCCATGGTGCCCAGCAGCGTATGCGTCCCATTCTGATGACATCAATTGCGATGGTGGCAGGTATGATCCCGATGGCATTGTCGACCGGTCAGAGCGCACCGCTTGGACGAGCCGTGATAGGCGGTCTTACCATGTCTACACTTTCAGTACTTACAATTTTGCCTCTGGTTTATTCAATGGTGCAAGCCAGAGCAACCAGAAAATTGCCTTCAGTTCACCCAGATGACTTAACAACTCAAGATCAGGAAAAACATGAGCCATAGTATTCAAAGCCCAGCCAATAAACCGGAAGAACCGGACTTCAAAGAAATGTTCAGTATAAAGAACCTGATCTTTATCATCATAGTGGTTGCGGCTGCCGGTGCTGCTTTCTATTTTATGTGGCAAAAGAAAAACGAACCGCTCACTCGTGAAACCGTCAAGCGTGATTTTCTTATTTCAGTCCCTGTCGTTCCTGTGGTGAAGAAGACTCTTTTCAGAGAAGACCAGCTCCCCGGCGAAATCGACGCCTATCAGGATGTGCTTATTTATCCTAAAGTTCCAGGCTTTGTTAAAGAGTTGAAAGTCGACCGCGGCTCCATAGTGAAAAAAGGTGACCTTATGGTCAAAATGTACGCGCCTGAATTTCTTGCTCGCCGTCATGAGGCAGTGGCCAAAGTGTCAATGGCAAAAGCGGCGCTGGCAGCCGAAGAGTCTAAACTTCAAGACTTAAGAGCAGAGCTGCAAAAGAAAAGGGCTAATCTGTTGGCAGACGAGTCCACCTACCAGAGAGTTTATGCCGCCTCGCTCGTTCCCGGTGTCATCGCAGACAATGACGTGGTGCAATGGGCACAAACAGTGCAAGTGGACAAACAAGACGTCAACGCCACGATTAAGCGCGTCAACGCCAAAGACCACGAAGTCTCGATGCGCAAGGAAGAAATTGATGCCATGGTCAAAGCTTTTGAGAGCTTTGCCGACATCGCGTCTTATTTAGAGATTTTCGCTCCATTCGATGGATATGTGACCGAGCGCAAATTGCACCTGGGAAGTTTTGTCGGACCGGACGGCTCAGGCGCGTATCCGCCCATATGTCGTCTGAAGCAACTCGACTTGCTCCGTATTATTTGTCCGGTTCCAGAAGATCTTGTATCGGGCGTAATCATCGGCTCGCAAGTGGAATTCACTGTTTCCACCTTCCCCGGCAAAAGATTCAAAGGCACTGTGGCTCGTATAAGCAACAGTCTGGATAAAGAAACACGGACTATGCCTGTTGAACTCAACTATCTCAATCCTGATTTTAAGATAGTCCCCGGTATGTTCACCAAAGTGTACTGGCCATCACGCCGCCCGCAAGACACTCTCTTTGTGCCGGTGACATCTGTTGTTTCGACGCCTTTAAATACTTTCGTATGTAAAATAGACGGCGACCGCGTGGACTGGGTCAATGTCAAAAAAGGACAGATCATGGACAATCTGGTCGAAGTATTCGGCAACCTGAAAGAAGGCGACAAAGTGGCTGAACAAGGTTCGGAAGAAATGGAAAATCAGTCCCGTGTTATTCCAGTGGATAAAGCCGCCGGCGCTGCAAAATAATAGGGTAAACCCTCTTCTTGCGGCTTTGATTTTGGGCATTAATAGAACCATGACTAATTTCTTGCTGGCTATCTTTCTTGCGATTATTCTTGTTTTTATTGCAAACAAGGTATCGGCTCGGGATTTCAGCACGACAGTTGATAATTCGACTGAGGGCACGCCGCCTCCGCCGCCCACTGCAGCTTCAGCTGTAGAAAATGCTGCCATCTCTGCGGAAGCTGTCATAAATTCAGTTGCAGACCAGGAACGAAAAGTGGGCTGGTTGAAAGAGCAAGAGAAAATTCCATTTGCAATTTCAGACGATAACAAATGTGCGGCTTATCTGGGAGACATGAAAAGACGCATCAAAAGAGCATGGTTACCTCCGTCACGAAGGGATGGCAAAGCGGCGACTGTTACTTTTATTTTGGGTGCAAATGGAAAGATTTCGGATTTGGTTTTGAAACAAAGCTCTGGAGACGATTCATTTGATCGCTCGGCAATGACTTCTGTTCAAATTGCGGTTCCTTATACGCCTTTGCCTATTGAGGCTCCATCTAAAATAAATGTGGTTGTAATTATGGATGGAAATGACTATCGCGGTTTTCATGTAAATCCTAAATTTGTTGGCGACTGAAACTGGAAAATGCGGGGGGATCTACCCTCCAGTGCGGCCTAGAATGCCAAAAAAATCAAGTCTGGAAAGTGTGGCCCAGGCAGCGTTTCAAAATGCATTTGTTAGATATCTGCCAATAGCGCTAACAATCGTAGAAAGGACAAAAAAAGAACCCTTTATACCTGGAGAAATTTTTGTCATTTAATTGGCACAGTACCGGAAGAATGTTTCAAAAAGGACTTGAATTGTTCGTCTAGAGCAGTGTTTTTTTCTTCCTTGAAATCAGAGCACAATTTCAATGTCGCTTTTTGCTCCGAGCCCCACTTGAATGGTGTGCTCAAGTCGACGATGTGATTGAAGCTTGTGTAGTCAATTTTTGAAGATGATGAATCTAGCGAAAATGTGTCGACAGACAAGTGGTTTTTTGACTCTTCAATTTTGTTGGTGGTTTTATTAACGCAAATAGATGTTTTCAGTTTTTCGATAGTAATCTGGTTATTCGTAATTGAAAAATTTTCTTCTCTGGCAACGCTGATGTAGCGCCAGTTATCTCGTGAGGCATGCTCTTTTATCTGCGGGGTGATTTTGCAATGCCAGATATTTCCTGACGCGTCTTTTTTTGATCCGAATGTCTGAACCACTTTCATATCGCAACTGTTGAACCAGTGTCGCCCATAGTCTGAAGTTAATACCGGCTCTGCATTTTGCCAGGTTCCGGTAAAAGCCGGAGGAATCTTTATCCACTCTATTTTTTGAGAATCGCGTACTATCTTTTCAGGATTGAAGTCGGCGTTAACAGCTAAATTAGGGTCGGCTTTGAATCGACCGGCAAGTTCAATTTCTTCTTTTGGGATTGGCTTTTGAAAGGGCGAATTGTACTTGCGCAAAACATATTGCATACGCTGCTCACCGCTGTGCCAGCCCTCAATTAGCGATGAGTCCATTATGGCTCTGAAGGTACGGCTGTAAAGCAACAGCAAATGAAAGCCGAAATAAATAACAAGTAAGCAAATACAAAAAATGATAAAAGGACTGAATCGTACCTTAATCAATGTTTTGCTTATTTGCAGATATTATGATTTTAGCTCTGGCTTCTGCTGTGTCGGCATCGGCATTGCGACCAAGTCCGCGTAAAACTTGAGCATAATCTTTAAGACATGCACCCAGAAGCGGAGAATTATTTCCGGTGGCACGGGCGGTGCTGGCTAAAGCCCATTCATAATATGAAAGAGCAGTATCCAATTTGCCTTGTCTGAAATTGAGATATGCAGTGCCGTTCAGTATTTTTGCAGTTTCGATGCTGTTTGGACCAAGAGACTCTTGAGCGTTTGAAAGAGCTTCGCGATACAATTTTGCAGCTTGATCGAAATCATTTGTTTGCGAGAAAACAAATGCAAGAGAAGCTTTTGTGTTTACTGTTAAAACATTGCCATTACCGTAAGCGCCTTGATAAATGCCCAGCGCGCGCTCAAGCAAAGGTCGAGCTTCATTGAATTTTTCTTTTGAGATATAGAGCTGAGCCAGACCATTTAAGTCATTTGCAACAGATGGATGATTGGGACCAAGAGAGTCAATGTCTGTGGCGATCATTCTCTGGTACTGAGCTTCGCCCAGCCCGTATCTGTTTTGCGCAAAGATTGTGTTTTGCACAACACGATATGCAGGAGCCAAAGTGGCGTCTGAGCCAGGGGCTTGCAGTGCGCGTGAGGCGACTGCTTCATTCATTGTAGATTCTGTTGCACGTGAGCCCTGCAATTCTTTATCTATTTGTTGTTGCCACCATGAGCCTGATGGAGTCGATTGACTTTTAGGTGCTGTCTTGTCTTTCAGCACGTCTGTTTCAAAGTCTTTTATAAGAGTTTTGTCCGACTGATCTTCACCCTGGATGAGATCGCCATAATTGTGCATGATTTGTTTGAGCTGGTCGTCGGCTTCTTTATTTGGATTCTTGGACAAAATGGTGATGGCGCGATTCAGACTGCCAGACGCCTCTTTCTTGTTGCCCATTTTGGCGTGGATGCGTCCTATTCCGTGCAGTGAATTAGCCGCTTGCGGACTGTAAGTGCCATAATTTTTTTCACTGTCTGTAAGGGCTTGATTGTAATAAGTCATCGCACCCTGGTGATTTCCTGCCGACTCTTCGATAGAGCCAAGTTCCATCAAAACGGCATTGTTCTTTTTCATGCCTTTTAAAATGGTTCTGGCTTCACCGGCTTGATTTACCATAGTGAGAGCATGAGCAAGTTTCAATTTGCAGTTGAATAAGTCTTGCGCATTTTTCGACTGTTTTTTCACCAGATTCAGTGCCTTGCGAAAATCTGCAACTGAAGCGGTTGGATTTGCTTGTTGCTCGTCCTGTGCTTTCTGATAATAAGTAGACCAGGATTCAGTTGCAGCATTACAGGCGCAATTTGAAGCGATGGCAAAAGACAATGCCAATACAAGCATGGTCGAGCCGCTAAGTTTTACAAGATTGTTTCTCACCGCTTTTGGTGTCAATGCTTAAGAAGAGAGCAGTGAGCTTAAGCTCTTGCCGGAGCCTTCTTCGGCAGAGTCGCCGGGCTCGAGTTTGTAGCCTTTGAGCCAGCCTTTGCTGTCATAAACTGCATTGCGCAAGTCATCGCCTTTGGTGTTCTTATGCGCTGATTCGCGGTAAAGAGACAATAATTGCAGTGTGCTCATCAAGCAAACATTTTTCTTGGAAGCAAAGTCGGTGAAATCTTCATCCGATTCTTCGGCTAATGAAGTGGGAGCTTTGTCGCCTGGTTTGCTGACAATCAAAACGCCTTTGGGCTCTGTGCCTTTCTCGCACCAGTATCTGGTTTGTGAAATGGAAAGTTGACCAAGATGACTGCGTTCTGCATTTGTGTTGGTCCAGATGATGCGGACAATGGTGACTTTGTCGCCGTCGCCTTCGAGCATCAATTCGTTTTTGTCTTCTTCAGATTGAGTGACTTTCCAACCGATTAGACCAAGCACTTTCTTGCAAGCTTCAATGAGGTCGTCGCCTTCCGAAACGAGAAGTGTATTTCTAATACCTTTGGTTAATGAAGCCTGACTTTCGACATCCTTGATTTTGTCTTGAGGCTTGCGAATCTGTTCGTTGAGTTCGTCCAGTTCTTTATTAAGACCCTTTAGCTCGTCGGCAAAGTAACGTTTGCACCAATCCGGAACTGTGCTTGGACCTTGTATTGTCATCTCTTCTGCTCCATTTCTAGTACTGCTGGAAATATTTGAATTGTCGGAAGCCGCTATCTCAGGCTCTTCCCGCTCCTCATCGCGAGAATCATCCGAATCGCTACTCTTGGATTCCTCAGCACTCTTACCTGAATCTGAACTCTCTATTATGTCAGCAAATCGCTCCAGAGTGTCATTTTGCGACAATTTTTCATTTGATTCGTCTTCTTCGTCTTTCGAATCGGAGTTGTCATCCTGTAGCGGACCCATCAAGTCGTTGACTGAAACTTCTTCTTTTTGAGAATCTTCATTGTTAGATTCTTCTTTCTCTTTGGCAGCGGCTTCTTCGGCTTCTTTTTCGGCTTTTTCTTTGGCCGCAGCTTCCTCGGCTTCCGCTTTTTCTCTGGCAGCAGCTTCTTCAGCTTCTTTTTCAGCTTTCTCTCTGGCTTCGGCTTCTTCTTTTTCAGCTTTCTCTTTGGCAGCGGCTTCTTCGGCTTCCTTTTCGGCTTTTTCTTTGGCCGCAGCTTCCTCAGCTTCGGCTTTTTCTTTGGCAGCGGCTTCTTCAGCTTCTTTTTCAGCCTTCTCTTTTTCCGCCTTTTCCTTGGCAGCTAATTCTTCAGCTTCTTTCTCGGCTTGTTCCTTCTCAGCCTTTTCTTTTTCGGCTTTTTCTTTCTCAGCCTTCTCTTTTTCGGCTTTTTCTTTAGCGGCTTCTTCTTCGGCTGCTTTCTTTTCTTTCTTATCTTTTTTATCTTTGCCGGAAGATTCTTCTTTTTTCGATTCTTCCTTCTTGGTTTCTTCTTTATCGTCCGACTTGGCTTCTGCTTCTTCTGTGAGAGAAGTCAGCTTGTCGATAATTTCCAGCTGGTTTATGTCTTGTGTGGCGCCAGTACCTGGTAAGTCGGCTTCGTTTGGATTTAGAACGATTTTGGCTTTCTCGCCGTCCGGTTTGGCCGCCCCGTCGCCTTCAGCCTGCGCCGGTGCCTCGATTACAAACCAGAACAGGGACACGCCGATTTTTAACACGTCCCCATCATTTATAGGCTCGGGTCCGGAAATCTGGTTTCCGTTCAAAAAGGTCCCGTGACGGCTCTTTGCGTCCTGGACCGAATACTGGTTCTCTTCTTTGTTAATTATGAAATGAAAGCGTGAAATGGACTGGTCGCCTGTAATGACGATGTCATTTAAATCGTCCCTGCCAACCCGGCAGCGGGGCGTGGTTATGGGAATTTTTCGGTTAGAAACCAGATCTACTAAGAAGGCTGTAGGGGCCGAATTAGATTGCGATTTGGAGTCTGCTTCCTTATTGTCCATTTTGTCTTTAATCTAGCTACTCAGTTGTCTAGTTGAGCAGAAACGTGCCTTTGACGGCGTCTGCCGTAAGCTGAATCTGAACATCTAAACCATTCCCCGGTCCGGCGAATATAAACCATTTTGTATGAAAGTAGCCTTTTTTAAGTATCTTATCGGACCAAAAAAGAAGACGCCATTTAAGGAAAGTCCCGGCTCGACCATATAAACTTTCGCATACCCCAGGGAGAGAGAACCCATGACGACCGAACTTGCGACAGCTTTCACTGAAATGCTCAAAACCCTGCCTTGGTGCAAACAGGGCGATTCAACACTGGTTGCAGTGCACAAAGCCATACCCGAGGTCATTTTCATGTTGCCGGATCGGGAAGTAAAGGTATTCCCCGGCGGAATGGCTATAAAAATGCAGAAATCGACTGTTTCAAATTTTCAAAAAGCCAATGATGACGGCGAGCCGATGAATATTGTCATAGTGGCTAAGCCAGGTCATGTCGAAGTCTGGTTCCGCAAACTGGCGCCGACAGAATATCCGTATGACGGTTGGTCCGGCGGACCTGCAGCCGCTTATGAACAGCAGCGCGCTCTTATTCCCGGCGAAAGTCTGGGTGACGAATATGTCAAACTGCACGCTGAGCTCGTTGAAAAGTGCAAAGCCTGCCCTACGATGATGCCGCCCTACTAAATATTCCTGACTTTTTTCAAAGCTTCTCTGAATTTAAATGCTGAATCAAGGGCTTCTCGGGGCTTGGTTGCTCTGGTGATGAAATGTCCCATTTTGCGCCTTGCCCGCGCTACTTCTTTGCCATATAGAACTATTTCCAGAACTTCAGGATGGTCAAGCAAGGGTGAAAGACTGAGGGTGGATTTATCATTTCCATTGTTCTGGGCAAGCCACACATCACCCAGAAGATTCATCATGCAATAAGAGTCTTTACTTGTAGTTTCAATTTCAGTAAGTGGTGCTCCCAGAAGCACACGAGCAAGAGCATCGAACTGGCTTTGTGTGCAGGATTTCATTGTGACATGACCTGAGTTATGCGGTCGCGGTGCGAACTCATTGATATATATTTCGTCGTCATTGGAAAGAAAAAATTCAGTCGTAAGCAAACCGGTAACTTTCAGATAAGAGGCTGCATCAAGTGCCAGCTTTTGAATTTGGGTCTCAATTTCTTTGGGAATGCTCGCCGGCACTATTGTGGTGTCAAGTATGTGTTCACGATGCCTGTTTTCCATAACCGGAAACGCCACCGAGTCACCATCTGCAGTGACAGCCACTATGCAGCTCATTTCCATGGCTATGTCCACCACTTCTTCTGCTATGAAACTGGTTTCGTTTGAATATTTTTGTTCCAGCGCTTTCAGAAGCGACTCCAGAGTATGCTTGTCGTCTATTAGAAATTGTCCGTGCCCGTCATACCCACCCCGGGCAGTCTTGAGGATGCAGGGAAATTCCAGGTTGTTATGGTTGTTTTTGAGTTCTTCCAGATTTTTGAAAACTTGAAATTTGGCATGCGGCAGTTTGTTCTCTTCCAGAAAAGTCTTTTCTGCTATGCGATCTTGTGTGATGTTCAACACATCAAGGCTGGGATAAACAGGTGTTTTGGACCCAAGCGACCGCAAGGTGGTGGCATCCACATTTTCAAATTCGTATGTAATTACATCTACGCTGTTTACGAATTCCTGCATCGCTTTCACATCATCATATTTTTCGTTTATCGAGCGAAAATGCAGACAGGCAGGAGCGCTTGAATCCGGCTCGTAAAAAAGGACTTTGCCGCCCAGATTTATGATGCTGCGGGCAAGCAAAAGACCCAGTTGTCCGCCGCCC
>CAZEQP010000076.1:0-9608 GCA_964514345.1 uncultured Candidatus Obscuribacterales bacterium | reverse complement strand
AAGATCTAAGATCAAACGAGAATAGGAGCAGTTTTAGCTGCTCCTATCCTCGTCTTCTCAGTTAGCATTGAACCAGTGAAATAAAACTTTTAGTAAGGGTTTATTGAGCCTCAACGACACTCAGGTACTGTGTGTGGTGTGTTGCCTGACGGGGCGTTTACCTCTGGTCATTGAGGCTCAAAAAGTCGGGGCGGCGGTTGAGTTATCCTCCTTTGCTAGTGATTAATTCAGATTCTTCTTCAGGAAAAGCAAGGTCGCTTACGCTGATGACTGCTTCAGTTTTTCGGGATGATTTGGGCGGCAAAGCCATTTGACTTGCATGCACAACAGGCGTAGTCCTTTCTTTTCCTTCTTTGTCCAGCCAGTGCTCTAAAGAAAACCGTCCGGATACGGCAACCTGAGATCCTTTGCACAGATATTGGCGCGATAATTGAGCCAATTTGTCCCAGGTTTCGACTTTGAAAAAGTCGCAAGTTTTTTCTTTTCGCACCTTATTGAATCCGTTGACTGCAAGCACTAAAGTTGTTTTGACTCGTCCGCTCACATATTCAATTGATTCAGGATCTTTGATCAGGTTTCCCACAATCGATATTGTTACGAGGCTCATAAATTCCTCCTTTTCATTTAAGTTGCCGGGGGCAACAAAATCAGCTTCAATTGGGGGAGACATTTGTATAGTAACACCATACAAACGTATGTCAATCCATTCTAATATTTTCGGACGCTCGGCTCGTATCAAAATGCTGTAAAGACCGTTTACTTGGATGGTTCATGTGATTCAGGCTCGGGTATGAATCAAATGGAACTTCAATCCTCCGCTGTATATATATAGGTCCAGTGCCCCAACAAACCGACTGGTTTTCAAGATACAAATGGTGTGAGCCCATCGCGCAAGGCGGCATGGGTGTGGTTTATTTGGCCGAGGACAAATTAACCAATAACTCACGCTGTGTCATAAAGCAGTTGCGCAGCGATAGCACTTCAGAAGAAGAGCGCTCCGAGTCAATGAGACTCTTCCGCAGAGAATCTCAACTTCTGAAAGAGCTGGACCACGCCGGAATTGTCCGATTTTTTGACGATTTCGTGTCACCTGACGGGAAGCTTTTTCTTGTCATGGATTATATAGAGGGAAATAACCTTGAGACCATTTTGCAGAATTTCGGTCCTTTCACTCAAGACGACGCCATAAAAGTCAGCATTCAGATATGCGAAGTTCTTGAATACTTGCACGAACGCACTCCGCCCATCCTATATAGAGACTTGAAACCAAGTAATTTGATGCTCACCCCGGACGGTCAGATTGTATTTATTGATTTTGGAATAGCTCGAGTTTTTATGGAAAAAGAATCTGCCACTCGTGTTGTGACTGCAGGTTATTCCCCTCCAGAGCAATATTTCGGCAAGCCAGAGACCCGCTCCGACTTGTATGCACTCGGCACGACCATGTCGCACATCATTACCGGTCAGCGTCCACGTCCACTTATGACTTGCGTACCCATTCAAGTGCTACCAAATATGCTACCAAGCTTGAGCGCTCTCATCTCAGAATTAACTTCTCATTCTCCTGATGATAGACCGAGAAGCGCACGACAGGTCAGACACAGACTATATCGTATTTATCAAGAATTACATTCCGATTTTGAAATTCCGGACGACGCTTTCGTCGAGGCTCCCGCCAGTTACGAAGAACAATCTATTAGTAAGAAATTGAGAAAACTCGGGCTGGAGGCTCAAAAATCAGCCGAGAAAAAACTTCCTCAAGAAAAAGGTCCAGACTCAGAAGTATTTGACGACGAATCGATGCCCACCACAGTGAAGCGGCTGTTTGGAGAAGTAGGTCAAAGGCTATCAGGGTCCGGTATAAAATCGGTTCAAGCGCAAACCCAAGCCCAAGCACAATCACAATCAAACGACCGTGGTCTGCGTCCAAAGCCTGGTTCGCGTGCAGTTGAACCGGAAGAAAAACCAAGCATATGGTCCAAAATATTCGGTAAGAAAGACAAATAATTTTTTTGAACGAGGTGTTTATGAAATTAAAAGCTCTCTTTACTCTGGTGCTTTTAACTTGTACGTCGGCCGCATTTGCTCAGGGCACACAAACCCCGCGCTCTGTTTATGAGAGTTATTTGCAAGCCTCCGCTAAAGGCGAAGACTACAGTCAATATATGTTGAAACCAGTCAACAAAGAAGAGATGAAAAAGAAATTGGATTCATTATCTCCTCAAGAAAAGATGGCTATGGAAGGAATAAGAAAGTCTTTTGAAACCATGATGCCTAAAGACGAGAAGTTCATGAAAGAAGACGTCGAGGGTAATGTAGCCAAGCTTTTTTACGGCAAAGGACTTGATAAAGAAGGCTACACCGAAATCAATATGGAGAAGGCAGCCGGCACCTGGAAAATAAAAGATATCACTCACCATATGAATACAAAGCTGTCAGGCAACGCGCCAACTTTGAAAGCTATGAACGCCGCATACAGTGCGGTGAAAAAACAATTTCCGCAAGTCCCGGTGCACGGCAAAATAAACGGAATAGAGTTCAAGCCGAATCATGTCAAACTCTGGGACAAGAATACTCTGACATTTTCTTATCCGGACTACATCTGCTACGACAAAGGATTTAAGCTCTGGTTTCATTTTTTCAAAGGCTCTTCACTAATAAACACACGTATAAATCAAACGGTAAAGCCTGGATTCGACGACGGCTCTGTATCTGTGTGGGTTGAAGATAAAGGCAAGAAACCAAAAATGCTAGATGCCGGAGATTTCGGCTTGCAACTTGCCCTTAGCCCTAAAAACGCTCAGGGCTTGGTTCCAGGCTATATCATTTTGCAAACGCATGACCCCAATACCTTTCTGGAAGGCTATTTTTATGCCAAAGAGTAAAATGGGTTTATGCCCTTACCTTCCGACCACAAGTATCATGGAAAACTGTTTGAGCAGTTGGTGAGCCTGCTTGGCGAATCAACAGAGAGTGTGCCGTTCAAACGGTTCATGTACGACTTGAAAGATCAAAAAATAAAACGCGAAGGATTTGGTGTCGGCTTTAACGAAACCGCCACCTGCACGATAAAATCTCTGGGAATTCAGATTCAGACTCGATTGGATAAGGTCGACTACATTCGTCTTTATGCACTCTCAGCTTTTCATTTAGAAGACAAAACAAAATATGTCGACGACATTACTTGCAATATTCAAGCTGAAGACGACAGAGAAACTGTAAGAAAGAAGATAAACCGAGATCCTATCCACATAGACGAGCGATATGAGTTTTGTCGAGATGGTTATGACATGAAAGACTCTTATCTGAGCTTCAGCTTCTGGCCCTCTCAGCTCTCGCTCATAACTCTGTCTTTGACTCCTGAGAAGTGCAATGAAAATCCGATAGTCTATGAGGACTTAATTGCAATACTCGGCATGCCAAGGAATGAGAATGCAGACCAGTTGCTGAAAATCATTGATATTCTTGGAGAAAAACCTGTATTTGAGATGGCTCACGCAGGGAATATCTGGTATCAATTTTTTCAATCAGGCGTTCGTCTAACTTTCGATGAGAAACGAGGCGTTTTCATTGAACTGCAACTGACATTTGTTATACAGCATGATAATTATGGCGATTTCGGCACTAGACGCCCTTACACCGGTGACTTGCCCTACGGCTTGACCGGAGGAGACACTATCGAAGCCATGGAAAAGAAAGTGCCCGGCATCACGTACTATATCAAAGATGATCGCTTCGACACTGATTTTGGACCGCTAGAAATAAAATGCACTTTCAATCGTGACCACACTTTTCAGGAAAGCTACCTTCGCTGGTTGGAAGTTAAATATAAGGGCTAGCAGATGCGAACACAAGTTCTTTTAGAGCTTAATTTGTCTGTGACCCAATCCGTATTGATTCGCTTTCTGTTCCGTGAGTCCTGCAGTCGACGCAAAATCCGGCCATTTCAAAACGGCACTTTGCACGTCGTCAATTATGTCTTTGACACGGCCTCGCTTGAGCAAAGCTGTTTTTCCACATTCAACAAAATCTTCCAATTGAAAATTGTCGCGTTTTCCATTAACCGACATTTGATGTTGATTGGTCCATTCACCCTCTTTGTTCCAACTGTAAATCACATCATAAGCAGGAGCCAGAATCCATTTTCCGGATCTATTCATAAGAAAAGCTATATTCTTTGTGTGATCATCGTGATTTCGAGCGATGATATTAAAAACCATACGGCGAAATTGTTGTTCCAACGCTTCCACACCAAGATCCAAACGACGAATTATATTCATCGCTTCCTCATATGAGTAGGCACCAGCATCATTGAAATCGTAGTGCGCAATTCCACAAAGCGACTGCATGTGTATTTTGTCACCGTCATCAGTTCTATCAAACCTTTTGGTAACAAAGTGATTGCGTCCATTTTCCTTCAGCAGGCGACACTCTGTCATTTCTAAGCCGGCTTCAGTCGCCATTAAATAATAAGCAAATTCAACCAGTCCGTATCCCTTGGGGTCGGCGATTTCTTTGTCTTTATTGTCAGTGATACCATCGAATTTGAGCAACCAGTAGGTAAATCCATCGGGTGCTTTGGTTTGTCCGGAGCGAATTTCGTTGGTAGTTTCGTTCCATGCGATCAATGCTTTCGCTCTGGCACCACCTGCCGATGAGCTGACTTTCACTATGTCGTTTAATGCTTCTGATTTAATTTTTTCGGAACCTTCGATATTTGTAGAAAAATCCATTCTTTCCTGCAAAACTCTGTTTGCAAGATCAACAAGCTCAGGCATATCAACTATCGTTGAATTTTCAAACGATACTTCAGGCGGTGCAAATTCAAGAGCACCCATTCCTCTATTCCCTGTGTAACGCAATCGCTGAACGGCATCAAAGCTGTCAGGTTGCCGTCCTTGATTTGCAAGCCAAGCATCGATGACTTTGTTTCCGAACTTATCCGGTAATGAATCGGCAAGCATCCCAGGCAAGCCGTGAAACGATCTCTTTTTTAAATTGGGAAAGGAAAATATCTGATTTGACAAACGCATCTGCAACGGAGAAACTTGAACTTCGCTTTTTGCAAACTCGGGTGTATACTCAAACATTGCTATTCCGCCCGGTTCCTCCAGAGTCACAGCTCCAATAGTGGTGCCCCAAAGTTTTACCCAAGCGGTGCTCGTCATTCGTCACCCCATTTCCAACCTCGTTCTTCAGGCTGGGTTCTAGTCGGTTTTCTTGCGCGCTGCCTTCTTTTTCGTTTTTGCTCCAGACTGGCTATTTGTATAGGGCTAACGGATTGAGATGGCACAAGTGACTCAATTTCGCTCATCAAATCCAAAGCCCTGAATACTCGAATAACACTAACGAAGTCAGTGGGTAAACCATTCTCTATTCGAACTATAGTTGGTCGGGTTATTCCTGCTTTCCGGGCAACTTCCATCTGAGTCAGATTACGGTTGAGCCTTAGCTGAGAAAGCCTTTGTCCTAATTCTTTTAAAACTGATTCGTCGGTAAGATATTCATCTATTTGCATTATGATAACTATAGCATACATTATACCACTTATCAACAGTTTATATAAACTATCGTTATCACTAACCTATGCGTAAATTAGTGAAATTCATGGAGTATCATTTGTCGCGCTTAGAATGCAAAAAAATATCGAGTCTGGAAAGTGCATGCCCTTTTGCGTTTCATATGGCACTTGTTAGAAAAGTGATCCAGATCTCTTACATTCGTAGCGACAAAAAAAGAACCCCTGATCAGTAGAGAGATTTTTGCACAATCTAAAGTCTATTATGCGCCAATTACTTCTTGAGCGCCTTAAATCCAATCTGGCGCTCCACAGAGCCTTTACGAACAGCCTTAGTTTGAGCCACAGAAATAATGCGATTTAAAAGTTCAGTGTAAAACACCGGCGGTTTTGAATTCATCCACAAATAGAATGAAAAAGAACCGGGAATTGTATTTATCTCATTGAAATACAACACACCATTTGTGGTATCAAGCATAAAATCAATACGCGACACACCGCTTGCACCCAGTGCTTTGAAGGCGGTCACGGCATAACTGCGAGCCTTTTCTTTCACGGCAGGGTCAAGGTCTTCAGGGTCGATGACACGCGTGAGGGCAGCCATACCTTGCATGCTGTCGTCGCCTTTTTTGCTGCCACCGCGCAAATACTTATCTTCGTAAGTCAGTTCCTTGCCGCTTGATGAAACTGGAATTTCGACCACTGATGCAATCGGCTCCAGCGGATCATCTAGAACAGAAACATTTATCTCAAGTTTCTTATCCAGACATGGCTCTATCATCGCGGAAACATCATATTTCAAAGCATGCAAGAGAGCAGAGTCAAGCTCTTCTTCGCATGTGGCACGCACGACTCCGATAGATGATCCAAGATTGCAAGGTTTTACGAATAATGGAAAATTACCCAGACGCTTTATTATTTCGTCGCGCAATTTAGTCAGATGTTTTCCAAAATCGGCTTCGACAGATTCGCGATTTACAACCTGACAGGGCAGAACCGGCACACCATGAGCTTCGACAATTTTTTTAGAATGATACTTGCTCATGCCAAGTATGGAACCAAGCACACCACAGCCGGTGTATGTGACATCGGCTAATTCAAACAATCCCTGAATGCTTCCGTCTTCGCCATAAGTGCCATGAAAAGCAGGCAAGAAGATATCAATCGGGATAACAGGACTGGCATGATTTTCCGGATTTTGAATTATAGTCAGACCGCCCACGCCAGGCTTGGGAAGAAGGGTCACTTCTGTCACCTGCGAAAATGATCCAGGCATGTTTAGATAAAACGATTTGTCCAGAAGTTTTTTGCCGTAATACCATTTGCCCGAAGGTGCGATATAAACAGGATGCGGGTCCCAGCGAATAGGGTCGAGGGCTTTAATTAGCTGCAAGCCCGTAATGACTGAAATTTCGTGCTCGACCGAGCGTCCGCCGAACATGACTGCTACTCTTTTGCGATGATGACCGTTTTTACTCATCGCTAAAACCTCGGATTTGATTCGTAAAGATCCGGCAAGTCGTTTTCAATCAAAACGATATCACCGTCTTCACAATAATCATAAGCCAGATACGAGAAAGCATCTTTCATTGTGGCCACTTCTCGGATTTTCTCCGTTGCCAGCCCGCCTTCTTTCAAGCCAGTGAGCAAAGCGTCTTTATTAGTCGAGCCTACAATTATTGCCTGGTCGCAAAGACCAGCTGCGTGTTGCGCCGCTTTTTTATTTTCCTCAAACTGCTTGGGACCGAGTTCTACCATGCCTGGTGTAACAAGCACTTTTCTATTGCCTTTTTGCGAACCCAGCACATCCAGTGCGGCTTTGAAGCCGACAGGATTTGAATTAAAAGCGTCGTTCAGCCTTAATATGTCGCCCTGACGAATTGGTTTGCCATTAGCGCTGGTTATGAATGATGAGATAGTGGTTCTAACAGGCTCCAATCTATTGCTTTCTGTTTTCACATTTCTGATTGCAGCCAACACCAGTTCCGGTGCCAGACCCATGGCGCAGGCCATTGTGAAACTGGCCAGAATATTGGACAACATCGGCTCACCAAGAAGCTTTGTGAATCCTTGAAATTCTTTGCCTTTGATTTTGATGGCAAAATTGGTGCCTTTGGGACCCGGTTCGATGTCGTACATATAAGCGTCAAGCGGACCTGAATCTTTGTTCAGTCCATAAATGAGCGTGGTCTTTTTAGGATAAAGCTCAGCCATTTTACGGGTCCAGACATTGTCGCCATTCACTACCAGAACGCCGTCTTCAGGCACTGCCTGGGGCAATTCAGATTTAGCTTTGAACACATTTTCAGGTGAGCCGAATAATTCCAGGTGCATTTCACCCACTGCTGTGACGATAGCCGCATGAGGCGGGGTGAGTGAGCACATTCTTTTTATTGAGCCGACATGATATGCGCCCATTTCAACCACTGCAAATTTTTGACCTGGTTTCATACGCTCTCGAATTTCGCGGGTCATGCCCATATAACTGTTTATGCTTCGAGGCGTCGAGAAAGTGGGAGCGACAGCACCCAATATTTCGGACAGAATTACTTTGGTGCTTGTTTTGCCATAACTGCCTGTGATGCCGATGACAACAGGATCCACATCTTTTAGAATAGCTCTTGCCTGGTTGGCAAATTTTTCTTGCAAGTGCTTTTCATAAGGATCCAAAAGCCAGTTTGATTTGACCAGATAAAAAGAAATGAGTTGGGTGAGCAACAAATTTTTGATCCAGAAAGCGGCAAAAACAAATTCATAAAAATGTTTGAGCGAAATAAAAATCACCAGGCACAGTGAGAATATATAAAAGCCCAGGGCAAGCTTATAAATGCGAGTGGCCCGCTCAGTCATTTTGAGCGAAACTTTGCCGCCTGTAATGGGATTTTCTTCTCTAGTTGCCACATAGAAGAGTAAAGCGGCAAGAGCAAGTGTGCAATACGGTGTCAGCTGGGGCGCTTGAGCATGGCACAGATAGCTTGCGCCAATTCCCAGGATACAAACTAAAGAGCCGCGAGTGTCAAAAGCGTGTTTGGCAAAAAACCATTTGCGAAAACGATGATGGTCATAGTCTTCTTGCTGCAAAAATTGCAAATAACGCTTGGCTCTTTTAGTGAAGAAAAAGACACTTGCACAAGCAGCAATAGCAAGAATCACAATATTGAAGATAAAGCTCTCATCAAACACAGACCGCTTCCTCCTCTTTTATCGATGCAAGAAATGGCTGGATATAAAAGGCGCAAATATGCGCTCCTTCATCTAAGAATGGAAAATGGTCTTTGCCGGGTAAGGCGACAAATTCCGATCCTTTAATGAGTTCATGAAAACGTCTGCCGCACTCGTAAGGAGTTTCGCTGTCTTCTTTGCCCCATAAAATGAATGTAGGACATTTGACCGACTGGCTGTCCTGGCTTAAGTCTTCATTAACTGCTTTTACCAATATGTTGCGCATTTCGCCGGCATTTTTATAATCGAGCGATGCGTATTTTGGGATGAACCAGTTTTGAAACAATTTGGAACCAAAAGTGGCGTCTAATGCTTTTACCGTCTTAGACAGCATGCCGATACCTTTGGCACGCAAGTTTTTTGGGAAAGTCAGTTGACGCTTCAGTCCGCCGGAGTTTATCAAAACGACTCCGGCCACAAGTTCAGGGTACATGGAAGCTAATCGAATTGAAACTCTGCCACCAAAACTGTGACCAAGCAAATAACATTTTTTAATACCCTGCTCTTCGGCGAATTGTCTCATGCCTACTGCATATTCACGTGTATCCCAGTCGGTCTCAGGTTTCGGAGATTTGCCGAATCCGGGTAAATCTATGAGATAAACAGTGAAATAATTAGCCAGCAATTCTCCCAGAAGTCGCATAGACCGCAGACTCTGTCCCCAGCCATGCATCATCACGATTGGGATATCACAGTTTTTTCCCTGATTTTTTGAAGGCAATAAAACAAAATTGATGGTCATTGTTTCCAGGCCCTCAATTCTTCGTCTGTGAATTTTCCAAGCGTTTTCCATTCCGGAGTCATTTTGACGTGGAACTGTTCCTGGACTAGTTCTTGCATGCGACCGACCAGATTGGCAACATCATGG
>CAZEQP010000075.1:0-9611 GCA_964514345.1 uncultured Candidatus Obscuribacterales bacterium | reverse complement strand
CCGACGCCGACACCGACGCCGACGCCGACACCGACACCGACACCGACACCGACACCGACGCCGACACCAACACCAACACCGCCGCCGAATCCAAATCCGAATCCGACGCCGCCACCAAATCCAAATCCGACGCCACCGCCGAATCCGAATCCGACGCCGCCGCCGAATCCGAATCCGAATCCGACACCTCCTCCATATGATCCCAAGCCTTATCAAGAACTCAACAAGATGAGAGATCAAATGAACAGGTTGCGAGATGAGGAGAACAGACTGAGAGATCGCAACAACCGGATACTCGATATGAACAATCGTCTATTGGACATGTACAACCGCAAAGCAAGCGCCACCGAAATCGCCAACCAGCAAGCCAAGATTGCCGGAGCGAAGGCGGACCTGGCAGCAAGCTATGTAGACTTGTATGCGCGAATGGCGACATTGCAAGGTCAAATCGATGCTCTGGCAAATAAGCTGGCAGGTAAATAACCGATGAAAAGAAATTCTCGAAACGTCAAAGGCAACCTTCTTGTAATGGTTACTGTTGTGATATGTCTGGTATTTGTTCCTCTATTTATGTTGTTCAGTCAATTCGGCTTGTTCTTCGTAGAAAGAGACAAAACGGCTAATGCTGTAGATGGTGCCTGCTTGATTGCGGCTAATGATATTTCGAGAATAGTTATAAATGACCCCCACTTCGGACACGTGTCTCTGAGCAACTTTCCTCCAACCGGGGCCGGGACACGTGCATCCGATGGTGAGCCGCTACCTGTGATAGGCATCAATACTCTGGTAGGGACAATCAGACAAAATCTGATTGTCGCCAGAGAATTGAATAATAAATCGATGGAAGCTCTTGCCGAAAAAGACAGGCTTTATATGTATCAAACGATCGATGCATTGAATGCGGCTATAGCCGATGCTCTCGATGAAGGAAGTTATACCGACCCTGACGGGAAGGCGATAAGCATCAAGAAAGACGTCACCGAATATTTACGTGCCAATCTTCCTGCTAATGTAAAAATGCAGTCGATGGCATTATCAAACGGCTGGCTGGCTGATGGTGATGGAAATTCGGAGACTCGCATTCCGCAGCCTAAGAGCTATGCTCGTGTGCCGGACAATTCAGTAAAAAATGAACAGTATAAACCTTTTATCGGTATTCCTTTTGAAGGTAAAAGTTTTACCTTTGCCGGTGTGGGTACTGCATCAAAAATAGTGACTGCCACCAAATTTCAAAATGCGGATAAAGAGCATATTAATTCAATAGTGAAACTGGCGATTGTGGTTAAACGAACTGATTCTATTAAATCCAGTCTTGAAATTAACCCGGAGGTTGGCTACACATCTTGTTGCCAGCCATATTCAAGACAGGATGCCGGTCCCAAAGGAGTTCTTACGCTTCGTTTTAGCGGTGAGCATGTGGCAGCCCTTTCATCCTGGAAAGATCTTTTGAATGATGGCACATTTCTAGATAATAGAGTGACTTCGTATAAGTCTTATTACGGTGACTATCCATTAGATACCGAAGCAAGAATGTATGAAACTGCAGCCGGAAATGCGCCCGGCACCGCCAAGCAATTTTCGGAGCATTTGTATTACTGGCTGCGCCAGGGCAATCTACGCCCGCGGGTAGATTCGATTCTCAGTATGGTGAGCGATTCTTTCAACGGTCTTGGTATGGGTCAAAAAGATGAAATATACACATATGAGTTTGCCCGCAACGGTAAAATTTCAAGAAGAGTGATGAATGCAGATCCATTTCCTGTAGGAGCGGTGGCTGACGCGCAAGAGTCTGTCACAGCTGATACCAAAATTGCAGGCGGTTTGAATCCGGTTGTTATTTTCAGAAATAATGTCAGATATTTAGGAACTAAATATGGTGGCAAGCACGCCGGTCAACCGTTGCCGGGAAAAAATGTGGCCTGGTGTGAAATGGCCGAATTTAATGGAGATGAACAACTTGCACTTCTTTTGGGCAAAGGTAAACTGGCTACTCAGCTTCTGGCCTTCGACAACACAGATTCCATAACAGATGGAAGATTCACTAAAATGAACGGCAGCGAATTGTCCTCCCAGCCAAGAAAGAGTTATTACTCGGGAGGTCTGGCTATGGACATCGAGATTGGCGGGTTGAAACAGTCAGAGCCTAGCCAGGTTATTTCGATGAATGGATCCAACATCAGGAGATAAGTCAGTCTTTTTTCTCGTCTGATTTTTCGGATTCTTCTTGCTTGAGTTTTTTGTCTAATTCTTTTGGTGAGCCAAGCTCCGGTTTCATAACATCAGTAGCCGCTTTTTTAATTGTGTTGCGAATATCGGGATCTTCAGTTTTTCCCAGCATGTCCGCCACTGCTTGTGCCACCGGATTTTGTTTGGTAAAAGCAAGTGTTTTTATCTGAGTGGTATCGTAAATGGCTTGTTCGTCTTCTGTCATGTCACCGCTTGTAGTGCGAGCCAGTTTTTTTACAACCGGAGCATTGGGATCAGAACCAGAGGATGTCTCGTCTTCTTTCTTTTCTTTTTTATCTTCTGACACTGGCAACCTCCCCGGGCATGGTTTCAAGAATGGGTCTTGAAGACATTATTTCAGAACCAGTATAACCCAGCGGTTGCAAGTCAATCATAAAAAAGCCAGACAGAGCAAGCAATTGTCCGTAATAGACACTACGCCTTTGCGAAAAGTCAATAGATGCGCTTGCCGGATCTAGTGAGCCCAGGGCGCGGAACATGGGCTCGTATATTTCAGGATTGAGTGCATCGGATTCTGTTTTGGGCAGTCGCAGATAGTTTGAAAAAACATCCAGTGCGCGCGTGCCGTTTTTATAAATAGAGTTCAACAATAATCTATTTTCGGTCGTGTTCATAGTCATGGCGATGCTTGTAGCATCAAGAATGGTGCCTATCTGAGACAACCAGGCTGGACACGATCCGCGGGATCTGAAATATAGAAGCAAAGGATAAGCCGAATGACTTTGATAAACTTCGATTATCCAGCGCTCGCACAATTCAAGATTGTTCAGCAAGTTTCCGCCATGTATTAAATGATGGTAGACAACGGCACCATTGCTTGAATGATCAAAGCGCGATGAAATAATTTGCGAGTTCACTTCTCTTACATGAAAATGCGACTGTATGGCAAATAAGAAAGACACGGTGATAGCAAGCAAAATAATTCCGGAACTGGTGGCAGACACAATAGTTATACGGGCCAAAACCGAACTTGCCACCACATCACCGTAGCCGATTGTCAAAACGGAAGTGGCGGCAAAATAGATTGCTTCAGGCAAGTCTTTGAGGCAGGGATTTATCTGAGAGCGCTCAGCCCACAAAAGTATCGAGTATCCGGTAATCATAAGACCAAGCCAGGAAGTGAGCAGGGTCATCATGGCGGCTGGAGCAAAAAGGGTCAAAAGAGTGGGGTGACCTTTGTAACCGGGCAATAGTTTGATGAAAGCGGTAAAAGGCTTCCACAACACACGAGAGACTAAAAAGGCTGAAAAACGCCCAGAGGTGGGGCGATAATGCGGCACAATAATAGACTGAAAAACATCTGAAAAAACGACAAAGACCAGGCTTATGCCGGCAAGTCCAAGAATAATGTCGCTTATATGAGTTATCAAGAGGTAAATCTCTCTGTTGAAAAGGGGATATTAGCAATTGCCTCTTTTCTATACATTAATAGGCTTTGATTTTAGACTTTCGACTAGAGCATATCGAACTTCAAACGAAAGATTATCGTTGGAGTTCCAGCTCCTCGGTGCAAACACATACTTTCAAAGTCGTACTGATGACATACAATTCCTGCCTGCAAGAGCGGATTGAATTTGGTCTTGCCGTCCGGCAGTTTTTCTTGAACCAGCTTGTCCCAGAAAGCCAGGTCACCTGGCTGCAATTTATAAAGCTCAAGCGGCATAACATCGTAATAAGCGACATCCCATTCTTTTGCGGTAGCCAGGCGCATGCGCATTTCGTGCACGTCAGGCACGGCGCCGCGCTCCCAGGGAAGCAGAATATCCAGATCTCGAAAGACTCGGTCAATAAAGCCTGTATGCTGGTTCAACCACCACTGGTCGCCCCATCTCTCTCCCAATTTCTTCGCGTATTCTGCAATTTGCTCGCCTGTAGTTTTCCTGCTTTTACCTTCTTCATAGGAAGCGAGCTTGTTTTCCTTAGCTTTGCGCTCGATATAGTTGATCGAAAATTGTGCCTGAAATTCTTCCTTTTCCTCAGGATCATCGGTCAAACCGGCGATAGCCTGCAGTCCTTGTATATAAGATTCGCGAATGGGAAAAGACGGATGCAACGGCTCCTCCGGATGAAGAGCGGCCTGCTCGATTGTTATTTCAAGCTGTGAGCGCGTCAAAGTAATCTCTTGCAAGTCTGCTTTGTCCAGGTCGGAAGTTTTGCGCTTTGCCTTGGAGACAGGCTTAATACCGCCTCTTGTAATCTCCTGAGACTTTTTCTTCTTTTTGGGGTCTTTTGGGGATTCAGACATGCACGGGTCCTTGTTTTATATACAGATGATATAAGTCCTAAAGTCTCGGGTCAACCGGCTCGCTTTCAAGCGCCAAAACCCCGAAAACGCACTCGTGTATTTTATACAAAGGTTCCCCTTTCACAAATAAATTTAGCGCTTCAATTCCCAGAGCGAATTCACGCAGGGCAAGAGATCTTTTGGTAAATACGCCCCTTTCCTTCAGACGTTTGAGATTTTCGCTCATTGTGTATTCAGGTCCATAAATGATACGCAAATATTCTTTGCCCCGACATTTTACAGCCGGTTGCAAGAGTCCTTTTTCATTTCTGGCAATGAAATTTTCCGGTTTGACCACCATTCCTTCGCCACCGGATTCGGTGAGTTTGGTCCACCAGTCTACGGCTTGCGAAACGCTGGATTCATCATGTAAATTAACCAGTTTGTAATTGGTCGTCATCAACATTTTTTCGTCGCCGCAAAGTTCTTTTATCACATCCATATGCCACTGATGAGACTTGTCTGCGTGCAGTGCGCCCTGTGTGGCAAGAATGTGGAAGGGTGCCAGTTTCAAATCGTCTATGCTTTCCACTTTCCAGCAATATTGTGAATAAGCTCTGGCAAATTTCAATGTGGTGCCAAGCCGCTCGGAGAATTTTTCAAGCAGAGCGTCTACTCCAAGATTTCTGTTTTTGGCTTCTTGCAATGCTTTTATAGCTGAAGCTGTAGCTGTGCGCGAGCTGACTCCTACTGCTGCGTACTGGTCTTTGAGCAATTCTTGCGCTTTGGCTGACCATGGCATAAGTTCGCAGTCCAAAATAGCAAAATCTGTGTTGAATTTTTCCCAGAAATTAGATCTGGTCAATTGAGCCGAGATTCGCTGGATAAATTCAGTTTCGAGTTCAGGCTTATTGAAAAAGCGCCTGCCTGTGCGGGTGTAACAAATGCCTGAGCCGTCTTCACTTATGCCGAATCTTTTAAGAGTCGATTTTTCATCTTTGCAAACTATCACTACGGCTCGTGAGCCCATATGTTTTTCCTGACACATCACATTTGACACACCGTTTTTGCGGTAATAATCAAAGGCTTCAAGCGGATGTTCAAGCAAACCTTCTTGCGGTGTGGTTTCTGTTGGAGACATTGTGGGAGGAAGATAAACCAGCCATCTTGGATCTACTGCAAAACGACTCATCACTTCAAGTGCGGCTACGGCGTTTTCTTCTTTTATGGTGATTTTTTTGAACTGTTCTGTGTTGATGATTCTTTTGCCCAGCACATCGTTTATATCAAGCAAATCATTGGCAGGACGAGTTGGAACATTTGTCTGTCCATCGCCTTCCTCAGTCAAGAATGGCTTGGCCGGCTCGTAATACATTTTCCGTGCCGGCACTGATACCAGTTCTTTTTCAGGATAGCGCAAAGCTGTCAGTCTGCCACCAAAAACGCAACCGGTGTCTACATTGATGGTTTTATTTGTCCATTCCGCCTCAGGCACAGGTGTGTGCCCGTAGACGACCATGGCTTTTCCTCTGTATTCACCGGCCCAGTTGTAGCGCACCGGAAGCCCGTATTCGTCTGTTTCTCCAGTGGTTTCGCCGAACAATGCAAAGTCGCGCACCCGTCCTGAACTTCTGCCTTGAAATTCTTCTTTCATGCCGGCGTGTGCCACCACAAGGTTGCCGTCATCGAGAACAAAGTGGCCGATTAGTTTGTCTATGAATATTTCCACTGATTTTTTAAATTCGGATGTTTCAGACTCAAGTTGTTCAAGCGATTCTTTCAAGCCATGAGTTATTTTTACATCACGTCCTTTCAGTTTGCGCATAAGCTTGGTGTCATGATTACCCGGCACGCACAGGGCGCTTCCAGATTCGACCATGCTCATCACCAGTTTCAAAACATCAGGAGTTTTTGGTCCACGGTCGACCAGATCACCAAGAAAAATTGCTCGCCGACCTTCAGGTGGTGTCACTGAATATTTATTGCCACCATTATTGTTGATTTCTACCTGATATCCGAGCTTCAAAAGCAAATCATGCAATTCATCGAAACAACCGTGTATGTCTCCGATAATATCAAAAGGACCATGTTCATGTTTTCTGTTGTTCCAGAGCGGCTGGTACTGAATTTCAACAGCGTCCACTTCTTCTTGTGATTTGAGTACATAAACATATCTGAAACCTTCGTCTTTCAAAAATCGCAAAGACTTACGCAATTGTCCTTGCTGATTTCTGATGACATGCGGACCAAAATCTCTATCCGGTCTGGTTTTATTTCTTTCCTGCGCAACAGATGCAGGCAGATCAAGCACAATGGCCGCCGCCAGACAGTGATGATTGCGGGCAAGTTCGATAAGTGATTTTCTGGCGTGAGACTGAACACTGGTGGCATCGACCACAGTAAGTTTGCCAGCTTTCAAACGTTTAGCGGTTATAAAGTGCAATACTTCAAAAGCGTCATTGGTCGCTTCAAGACTGTTTTCATCATCACTGACAAGTCCGCGGCAAAAATCGGATGATATCACTTGTGATGATAGAAAATGCTTTTTGCCGAAAGTGGATTTGCCGGATCCTGATGTTCCGACCAGAGCCACTAAACAAAGTTCGGGCAGAGTGATTTTCATAGTGAAAATATCCCCATCTGAGTGGGAGGTCCAACCTGTTCGTCCAATTCACCGACTGGTTCGAAGCGGACTGTATAACCGTTTTTAGCGGCAACTGCCTGACACCATTGTTCGAACTGAGAGCGCGTCCATTCAAAACGGTGATCTTTGTGTCTCAGTTTTCCGGCCGGAAGTTTTTCAAATTTGACGTTGTACTCAATATTGGGAGTAGTCAAAATGACATGCGTGGGTCTTACATACTCGAATATGACTCGCTCAAAAGCTGTCAGTCGGGAAGCGTCAAGATGCTCCACCACTTCGATACATGTGGCCGCGTCAAATCCACTGAGACGGCTGTCTTTATATGTAAGAGATCCATGAATAAGTCGCAATCGCTTTTTCTTCGCTTCAGGCGCATACTCAAGATGCAAGCGATCAAAAGCATTATCCAGCGAGCGATGCGAAACATCCATCCCCACAATTTGTCGCAAATGACTTTGATTCCAAAAAATATTCAACAATTTGCCTTCGCCACAGCCAAGATCAATAACACTGCTTGCTTCAAGCTCTTTTAAAATACTTATGACTTTATTCATTCGTTGTTCGTTTAAGCTGATTTTGGACTCAAGCACCGCTTCCTCAGCGCAATGCTTTTCTTCCGCCTCATCAGGGTCTTGAGTATTTTCCTCGCTCAATTGAGCCAGAGCCTGATGGGCAAGACGCTTTCTGTGTCTCAAATAACGTTTGGTTATTAGGTCCTTCTGGGGATGAGAAGCAAGCCAGTCTTTGCCTGCTCGCAAAAGCTTTTCTATCTCATCTTCGCCCACCCAGTAATGTTTATTGTCGTCAAGAACCGGAATGAGAACATAAAGATGGCTAAGCAAAGAACTTAATTTACAAGTTGCTTTCAGTCGAAGCGAAAAATATCGACTATTACCCCATTCGGGAAATTTTGGATCAAGAGGCAGAACTACAATTTCAGCTTCATAGCCAAGCGGCTCGAACAATCCTCTTAATACCTTTTCTCCGCCTCGACAAGGCAAGCATGGGATGAAAGCCTCAAGCGCAATGGCAGTATTTGCAAGTTCCGGACGTTCTTTGCTTTTGCCTGCGATTGCAGTGCGAAACATCTCATTCAAAGCCACACTCATAAATGACGAGGCAACATAAGGTCTGTCATTCACATATTGTTCAAGCTGCGGACCGTCAAAATTCTGCGTTTTACGATTGCGAATCAAACCGACAGGATCCACATCAAGCAATAATGCCACAGTGCATTTATTTTCGGTCGCTTCCGGATAAAAAACATGCACTGTCCCGAATGACAAATCAGCGCTTTGAACAGTGTCCGGGTTCTTGTATAACAAGTAGCCCAGATCCGTGGCCGGTTTATGAGTGGTGGTGATTGTCAGAAGCAAAGTAGTATTTCTTGTAAGATGGGCTGTTTATTTTATCTGTCAGAGAAGGTCTTTTCAAGAACTGTAAAATATTCTGTTATGGAACCGCATTTTGCTGCTCAACTTACTTTGCTTGGAATGGCTTGCGACGTTGTAGGTGGCATTTATCTTGCCTACGATTTACTGGGTGGCGAGAAAGGTCCGCTCAATACATTCTTCAGGCTGGTCAATTACAGTGTCCTTGCCATTTTAATTTTTTGCATTGCGCTTGGTCCCAAATTTGCTATTCCGGCCGGTCTTGGCATTGGATGTGCCTTCGGGCTGCATCTTGAAAATGCTTCGCGCAACAATCCCGATACACTCTGGTTTTTGTTTAAGCTGGGTTTGATTAGAGCACTGGGCATCGGCATTGGTGTTTGGGTCAACGGGTATCCCACAATGAGCTGGGTAATGGCCATCATTGTTATGATTATGTCTGTGATATTGCCCAGGTTCGGAATATCACCTGTCACTGTTTATCAAAGCGACAAAAAACCGCAATTGAAAAAGAAACAGCTTATTATTGCTGCCACTCTGGGTGGTATTGCCATGGTAACCGCATTTTTAGGCGCTGAAATAACCGGACAAAGTTTGGCTGTTCAATTCGGCGTGCGCATGGGTCTGACTTTTGCCTGCACCACATTGTTGGTGACTACTCTTTGTCCCATAATCGAATGGTACGCTGATAATTTGCCACCCAAAACATTTGGATTTATAGGTGCGTTGTTATTTGTAATCGGGTTCAGTATCCAAGCACTGCCAGCAGTGGCAGTGATGTATGATATCACCAAGGCTTGAGGAGTAATCATGATTAATACCAGATGTGGCGCCGTCTTCAGTATCCTGGCAATATCATTAATAAGCGCCTGTTCCGGCGTCAGCTCTCCGGATACTAATTCTCCCACAGGCAAAGAAGGCATTGAAATGCAGACTCAAGTCGGTCAAGGTGGATTTATTGAAAACACTAACCTGATCATTTATCCCGGTGCTAAGGGAGCCGGTGATGTGGGCGAAACCTTTGTTTCATGGGCGACTTCTGACAGTATGGAAAATGTCACCGCTTTTTATAAAAAAGAATTGACCGACAAAGGCTGGACCTTAA
>CAZEQP010000074.1:0-9666 GCA_964514345.1 uncultured Candidatus Obscuribacterales bacterium | reverse complement strand
CACCTGGACCGGCTGGACCACCTGGACCGGCTGGACCACCTGGACCGGCTGGACCACCAGGACCGGAAGGACCGCCAGGACCGAGAGGACCGGCAGGACCAAGAGGACCTGTTACTGTGTTCACATTACCGATAATGGGGTCGCCTGTTGTATTGGCAACAACGACTGGTCCCAGAGTGTTTGTAATTGGAAATGTGTACATGCTCTGGAAATTCATCAAGTTACCGCTATTTCCCTGGAAATGAGCTCCAAAGAAAAAGATGGGCGCCGGTATGTGGGCTTGGAGGTTGGTGCGAACCATTACAAATGGACCGGGTGAACCGGTATTTGGTAACGGCACACCGCCTGTTCCGGATCCAGTACTACCAGTAGTGGTAGTTGTTTGGACACCGGATGGCATCGGCAAGGCCGGATTGTGTCGGATAAAGTCTTCGAAAACAAGCAATTCTGCATTGAATCCAGTTATCACCCAACCAGGCGCATTAGTCTGGTGGTGCAATAACGATGCATTCATTGCATTTCTGGCATCGGTCGGTGTCGACATCATTCCAGCTGCACGAGCACAATCGCGGCAAGCGCGATCGCACATGTCAGCTGCAAAGATGAGGATACAGATATTAAATGTCAGCGCGCAAATGACAATTAGAATTGACACTACGGCTGCCAGTTCGATGGCCGTGATACCCCTTAATCTTGACACTAGCCCTCTGGCTTTGCGTCTTTTTGGAGATTGATTGTTCACAGGACCTTCGTAGCCTCCTTAAAAATAAATTGCCTACATTATCAAATGTAGGCAATTTACGTGAAATGAATGTGAATTTGCCCGCAGGCAATTTCAGCCAGACATTATCTTTGAGATTGCGTCAATCGGCGAGCAATAGCCGAGAACGCTTGTTTGACCTCAGTAACGTCAGAACATTCAAAGTACCGACCACCGTTCTTGGCGCGTCCGGACAATCCGGCTGAACCGTTTCCAAGGAAAGTGTTCTGGTCCGCTTTAAGTGCTGCGTTATTGGTCATGTTGAGACCGATACAATATATAGCGATACCATCGGTTCGGCACTGATCGGCTACTCCCTGAGTTTGAGTGGCTTCTGAAGAAGAAATTCCACCCGATGGGATACCGTCTGTGAAAAAGACGATTGAACGCTTGGAACCTGCTCTGGAAAGACCATCATACAAAGCACCGGAGAATTCACGGCGAGCCGTTTCCATAGCTTCGTAACACATGGTACCTGATTGCGGGCGTCCATTGTATAGTCCATCACCACTGTTGGGGTCAGACCATGCAACTGTACTTGCAGCGGCACCTTTAGTCACTATATTCAGCGCTTGAGACTGAGATATACCGGTATTCAAAGGTGTTCTGGGTATGCGAAATCCGGGCAAATTGGGTGACGGCTGCACATCATTATTTTCATGACTGCGGTTCAGCGTACCACTTCCTCCTCCTGTAGCTGAATGTCTTCCGTCCCAAATTCTCCGGTTGAGCGCCACTGCACTGACAAAGTTGACGTCATAGTAGTAGCTGTTTTTGCCGCTGTATGACGGTGTACCTTGTGCTCCACCCCAGATGCCTGTATGCGGTGTGGCAACTGAGTTCATATTTGGGATGGTGCCCTGGAAAGGATCAGAATCGGAGAATCCGACAAATCCGAAACGGCAATCGCAAAGTGCGCTCAATTTTTGGAAGAAACCTTGATCGGCTCCATCGAGCGATGTAGCGATAGGCTGCGAATACCACATTGCCATTCTTTGATAGGCTTTCTGGTAGCCGGTTTGAACAGCCATTCCACTGTTTGCTCCCAGATAGCTATTGGTACCGGCTTGCGGTCCGCAATTGAGTACATAACCTCTATGCAATCCAGTACCGGTTAAGTTGGCATTGGCATCCAGATTTCCTCTGGCGGCTTCCACCAACACAGCAATATTATTGAATGTATAAGTTCTGCTGCGGATATCGGGATCATCTTCACCACTCGGGAAAGTGGCTGTGCAACCGTTGAATATATCAGGTCCGAAAGCCGGCTGAACGGGTGGATACTGGCTGACATTGGCGATATTCACTACCAGATCGGTGTAAATATTTGCCCAGTTGGCAGCGGGAGAAAAACCGCTTCTGCCACTATATGAAGGATAGTGTTGAGCGGAACTCAAGTTTGAAGAGGGCAACATCACTGATTGAGGCGGATTGGCCAATCTAGTTACATTGTTGACGCTGTAAAGGTGAATACCATAACAAACAATATCGGGAGCATGAATCAATGTGGTTGTAGCCCCTGATCTTCTCCATGCCGGGCAATTTCCGGGAGGAGAACCGTAGTCATTTTGCGTGTAGTGATGACGCAAAAAGTTTTTGAAAACTATAAGTGAATCAACCGGTGTGGTGCTTCCCAATTCCGAGTTGGCTAAGTTTTGGGGAGGCAAAACGTTTAGTGAAGTACCTTGCAAAAAGTTAGTCAAATCCAGTCCGACATAATTCTGCAAAGACTGGTTTCCACTTGGATGTGGTGCTTCATCATATTGAATACAACCTCTGTTCACGTTGCCGGAACCTCCGACACTGTTACCAAAAGTTGTCTCAACGATACCAGGCTGTTTACCTCCGTAATAGTTGATGGGAACTGGGTTCAACTGTGTCACGTAAGCAGGCGTAGCTGCGATTAATGGATTTATGGTGGCAGGGTCGACAGTCCATTGCTGGGAGTCATAACCACCGCCGGGGGTGCCTGTGAATCCATTTACAGGAGTGGGATTCCACCAACGTTTCACCAGAGTGACTTTGGTCAAATCATCCATTGATCCTGAATAATCAAATACTAGAACTGTGTCTACTTGAGGTAGACCGCCGATTGAACTGGCCGTGATACCAACGTTACCTACTCCGAAGAATGAGATAAACATCGGGTGATAACCATAACCGGCAAATACTGCAATAGCCCGACCATTAGCATTGGCCGGGGGAGTGGGGCTGACTGTGGCAAAATTGTTCTTGGGATCTACTAGCCCCAGAACTACGTTGCAATTTCCATCAACCGAAGTCCCTAATGCCGAAAGAGTGCTGACCGGTGTGCAGCGTCCCTGCAAAAACCGACCGAGCACATTTCCCATCTGGAACATATTGAACGCATAAGCAGCAGCGTTTTGCTGCGCGTTTGCCAACTTTGTATAAGTTGGGTCATTACTTACGTCATAACTTGTTAACATAGCGGTTCCTGCAAGCGCTGATGCGTCACAGGTGGCAGTCAGCTCACGTTGCGCCATTTGAACGCGGCTAGCGTCAAAGGCGAACAACCCGGTTATCAGCATGAAAAACATCAATGCTATAACCAGGCCTGTTATGGCTGCTCCTTTCTGGTCCCTTATTTTCCTTGACTGCAACATGGTCAATTTTCCCTCCAGCCCTGGACTTCCAGTGTGAAATTAAACAGATTCCTAGAATCGCAACCCGGGTGGGTTTTCAAATTGGGCCTGCGACGTCACCATTAACGTCATAGGCTTACTTAGCCCGGGTACATCGAACCACGGGACCGGTATCAACGGAGAACAATCGGCCACGATTGAAACTCTAACAAGCATAGAATAAGTATCCGGATCAGGAGCAGGATCTCCTCCAGACAAGGGATTAGGTCCCACCTTTTTGAAGGAAGGCAAACCCGAAGCGGGATCGATAGGCTCCATAATAATTTCTACTTTGGGATTGGTGGCGGTTTGAGTCCACTGCACACCAGGAAACATATTTTTGATCTGAGTGGCACGAGCACGGGCAGTGTCATAAGCACCCGGATACGGCGTTCCGGGAGGCGAGGCCGGCACATAGATCAAACGGTTAAAGCATGGTGATTTTGCCGCCATCTGGGCGCCCGCGTTGCAGGCGAACCACAGAAAGAATGCATTCAATCCTACCGTAGCAAGATTGAGAATTGGAAAGAATAAAAACATAAATAGTAAGTACAGAGTAGCAACATATTCGGCAGCCATAGCGCCTTTTGCTCTCCGCTTGAATAAATATCGTTCTCTCATACCTTATTAACCCGCAATTTTAGCTAGCAGTGCCCTTATTACAATACGCCTTAGTTCAAAAAATTAGTATGCGATTTTTAGCGAAATAGTAAGTATTTTACTGATTCATTCCCTCTTTTGAGCGTCTTTAGCCATTCCCGCTAACTGAAATGGCCAGTTGGCATAATGGTCCAACGGCTCCCAGGAGAGCATTAATCTTTTTATAATCTTAGCACGGCGATTTTTTCAGTGTCAATTTCAGCAAAAGCCGATCTTTAAGAACTGTTCACGAAAGCCAGCGCTTGACTTCCGTTTGCTAAATTCGGAATTAACCGCCAGGATGATTTTCAATCGGACGGGACCCTTGTGAACTTATTCGTTTAATTAAAGTTTCTTGGGTTACGCCTTCGGCAGGCGCGGCTGTTCCGGTTGCGTTGGTGGCTTGAACAACCGGCGCTGAGGCCCCTGCAGTAACTTGAGGTTGAGTGCTTGCTGCCAGAACACCGGCATACAGCTTTTTGTAATAGTCATATATTTGTTGGTCGGGCGCTTCTTTCATCCCATCTTTGGCCAGATTCATCGCCTCTTCATAATTTTTGCTCTGCAGGCTGACTCTAATTAAACCGCTTTTGGCATAATCGGCTTTAGGCGCAAGAGCTATGGCAGCTTTATAACAGCTCGCCGCCTGGTCCAGTCCTCCAGCTCTCAAATAAGCCTCACCATATGTACACCATTCAAAATAAGTGGGCTTCACCAGTTTGGTGATGGCATTCAATTGATCTATTGCCGCCATGGACATGCCGGCTTTGACCAGAGCATAAGCAAGATAACGGCGTGCAGTCACACTGTCCGAATCTTTTTTCACCGCATCGCCTAAAATTTTAATTGCCTTACTATAATCGCCCTTGGCCATTTCTTTGTAACCTTTATCCAGAGAAGCCGCCAGTTCGGCATCAATAGTCTTAGCGGCAAAAACGGGCCGGGGAGCGGTTAAAAGACTGAAACCAAAACTGAGAGCTAGTATGGCGGCCCCTTTTGATATGACACTTTGCTTGCGCATTTTTTTCTAAAGCTCCTTGGCTTGCCGCCATCTTTATATAAGGTAGGAATTGCTCTATTGTTTTAACTGTAATTATTTATATGTATATGTACAACCTGGACAAAATTTTAAACCCATGAAAAGCCAGCCGAGCCATAGAGAGCTTCTGATAATTCGATTGATTTGTTATTCCTTCATAGTCTGGGCTGTCAGCTATGTGTACATGAATTCATGGACTGGTCTCAATATAAACAAATTAGAAGCTGCTCGCATTGCTCGGATGGAAACAAAGACCGCTTTGAAAAAGAGTCTTTCAGTTCTTGTCGAAGCCGGATTTTCTGATGAGGAAATTCTTGATAAACAAATCGAGCTTCTTTCTTATTTTCTGGGTGAAGCCGAAATAGAAGAGAGCAAAGAAATTTTGTCTTCTTTAGAAAAAACTCTGTCTTCCTCCACTTCGATTGATTGTGCACAGCGCACAAAAGCTTATAGCATGGCCGCACTGGCATATCAGTATTTCAACGATTTTCAAAAGGCGATTGATACCGGTGAAAAGTGTACTTTCGAGCTGAAAAAAGCTTTGAGTGATAATCAAATAAATGAAGACGAATATAAAAAACTGGCCGGCATAATGAAAAACAACATGGCTCTGTCTGAATATTTGCGCGCAGGTTGCGAAGAAAATTTCAACTTGAGACGCAAACAATTAGTCAAATGTATAAAAGGATTTGAAGAGGCGAACAAAATGCTGAAAAATGAAAAGTCGCTTGCTGCCATAAGCCAATCAAATTCTAAATCAGCTTCAAGCGAACTTGTTTTTGACAAATTTTGACTTTTGCAGGAGCCAGTCTAGAAAATTTTTCAAGTCTTGCGGATAGACAAATAGAATCAAAGAAAAAATCATGAGCCATTCAAATTGGGGAATATTCATTGTCCAGTCAATGCTCAAATGAAGGCATAAACCAAGAGCCAGAACGTAGTAACGCAGTTCTTTGATCCAGATAAGAGTGAAAAGACCGAATTCAACAAACAACGTGCCCCAGGTCCACAGCGAGCTTATCCAGTCGATATTAGGATCCAGCGGAAAAGGAAATCGAGCAAGACTTACAAGACGACTGGCAAAAGAAACGGCCGAGCCGTTTGCCCAGACCCAGCCGGGAGACTTGGTGACAAAAGCATGAAAGTACACTATGACTAATTGAATTTGAAGACATCGAACTTGCCAGCCGGAAACTTTTTCTTTAGTCGAATAGTTTTTATTTTTTCTGGACAAATAATCATCAATCGACCAGATCGCGCCTGAATCGGCGAACATAAGCCAGAAAGCCAGCAAGCGCAAAAGTGAGTCGCCTGAATTCAATAGATATGGATTATGATGATAAAAGCTGGTCAAAATAATGAAACACAGGCCGCATGAAAATCTGGTGCAAAATCCCAGACTGAGACACAATGAAGCCAGAATAAAAGTTACATAAACGGCAATGAGCCAGCTGGTACTGCCTGGAAATAAATTCAATAGATCCAGCACCACAGTAGGATTAGCCTCTGCGATTGATGCACTTGAAATAATTCCTCTGGGACCGTACCAGACAAATAAGTCAGGCAATAGGAACAAAGCCATTTGTATAAGTATTAAACCAAACAGAATGCGAAATAAAGCAAGACTGTATGGTGCCATATCACTGAACCAGAATTCGTCCCAGAGTCCTGCCAGTCGTTTGAAATTCATCTTCCCATCCTCATTTCAAATCTTCCGGTTTGACCTCGTATGCAATCAAGGACTTAATGGCAAAATTGGCAGGATTGCTTTTTTTTGAGTCGGGCAGTGGAACCATTCCGGTGTAGCGATATATACAAAAAGCACAAGGCGGATTGTCAGGCAAATTATTCACTCTTGCCACAAATCTGGCTATATCCTTATATAAGAACGGATAACGATCAGATCCCAGATTATCGTCAAGAAACTTTCGCCAGCGTTCTTTGGACAATTTTTCCACCAGTCCGATTCGGGCCAGTCGAGGAAATTGATAAATTTTACTGGTGCCGTCTTTGTATGTGACTGTGGCAACAAAATTGACATTGGCTTGTATGGGACTGGGAGCAAACACACTGAAATCCTGTTCCAGTCCAAAAAACAAAAAATAATTCCAGAATGGTTTTAACAGACGGGCAGCAAGAAGATTATTGCGTTCCAGACACAAATAAATGAGAGTGAAATTGAATACGATGAAAAGGCTGATGATTACTTTTCTCAGCTTTTCCCAGAGTTTTCTGTCAATTAAAAGATCTGACCAATCCAAGTAATTAGAGGCCTTTAGATTTCATCTCTTGTCTGACTTGATCAGCTTGTTTTTTCTTGCCCTGGTTTTCATAACAAATAGCCAGACGATTATAAAGCAGTTTACGCCATACATCTGCCACTTCCGCTTTGGTGGCGCTGGAAGACATAGAAATTGCTTTCAGATATTGTTTTTCTGCCTGTGACCACTGATGCTTCCGATCATATGCTTGAGCAAGATAAGAATGAATGTTGACAAACCAGGCTGGCAGAGGACGTTTTTCCAGAGGTTGAGCATAAAATAGTTTAGAAGCGATCTCACCATATTTAATGGCTTCGTCGTCTCTTCCGCAATCGAAAAGCACATTGTTCAAACGCACCAGATATTTGCCTAACTCGGTGGTGCCGCGGGCAGATTCTTTGGCTTGATCAAGTTTGCTCAAAAGCAATTTGGCTGCCGAATCAGGTAGCTTCTGTGTACGCAAATCTTTGGCTTTGGCAAATTCTGCTTCAGGGAAAGCTGTGTTCACATCAGGCTTTCCTTCCAGAAAATCCTTTTCAAATTTAGACTCTTCTTGAGTCGCTTCCTGGTCTGCCCCGCCGCCGCACCCGGCCAACTGAATGATGGTATATGCGCAAGCCAGAGCAAGCGAGCCTGAAAGACAAAAGCTCATAAGTTTTTGAGAAAAGTTCTTATTGAAAGTACCCATGCTCATGAAAGATATAGTCCTTTATAAATATATGCTCGCAAATAGTAGCGCATTTCAGGCTTCGTTTCCCCACTTGTCTACTTACCGACAGAGCTTTGAGTCTGATGCAACGATTTTGAAATCTTCAACAGAGCCGCCTTCATCAAGTTATTTTCACGCTTTGTGGGATTCATGCGTTGATAAACCTGTCTTAGTTCTATCGATATCTTCTCTTTGTTATAAGTCCTTGAAAAGTTCGCACGGCTGAGCACTTCATCCATCAAAACAAAAAATTCTTCAGTTTCAGCCGGCAGAGGCAACTCACTTGTTCTTGGCGCTTCTTGCACTTGTTTGTTTTCTTTATCCAGTAAAAGACTGATTTCATAAGCAAGAATTCCGGCTGCACTGGCTAAATTGAGAGCCGGATAGATGCTTCCGGACTCGATTCTCACTTTCATCGAACAAACAGCCAGCTCGTTATCAAGTAGACCATTGCGTTCATTTCCCAGAACAACAGCCAGTTTATTATTTTCTAACCCCAAATAAGTATCCAGACGGGGCAACAAATCTTGCAGATTCTCCAGATCGCGGCTGCGATAACGCCCGGAGGATGTGGCAAGTGAAAGATTGGTATCTGAAAGGGCCTCTTCCAGACTGGTAAACACCGCAGCATTTTTCAGCACATCGGCAGCGTCGCAAGCCATCATGCGAGCCTGAGAGCCTCGATATTCTTTGCAGGGATTAACCAGGCGCAATTCAGAAAAACCGAAGTTTTTCATTACTCTGGCTACTGAACCTATGTTGCCTTCAAACTCTGGGCGTACAAGAATGAAACAGGGGAGTGATACCATATTCAGTGCTTTGTGGGTAAAGGAAAGACTAATTAGAGCAAATTTGCTCGGCCAAGCACTATAGTATAATCGTTGGTTGCAAAGGGATGAAGCTGATAAAACGAGCTTGTTACCAATGAGAATGACCCCGAAGCGTAAGCTTTTCACGGCAATCAGTTTGATTATCGCCCTGGCAACCAGCCAGGTGCCTTGTTCTGCCTTTCTGGGTGACAACTCTCAAAGCACTGCGCAGCCTCAGGCAAGCTCAGTGCGGGGAAACGCGCCTTGTTTAGCCTGGATGGACGAGAACACTCCAGCCAAAGCCGTAGTTTTGTGTGTACATGGTCTCGGTTTGCACAACGGTACATATGAATCCTTCGGACAGGCTCTGAGCAAACACGGATTTGCCGTATATGCAATAGATGTGCGCGGGTTCGGTTCCTGGATGGAAGCCCAGGGCAGGCAACGTGTCGATTTTGACGCATGCATGGAAGATGTGAAAAAGACTCTCAAAGTAATAAGACGCGCCAATAAAGGGCTGCCTGTGTTTATTCTGGGTGAGTCTATGGGTGGAGCAATTGCCATGCGGGCTACCGCTTTATACCCTGAACTTATCGACGGATTGATAAGCTCGGTGCCCGCCGCCGATCGCTACGGACAAACTAAAGCCACACTGCAAGTAGCTCTGCATCTGCTCAAAGACCCGAACAAACCGTTCAATATGGGTGAGGACGTGGTCAATCAGGCCACCGAAAAGGAAGAGCTGCGCAAAGCCTGGCTCAATAACCCCCTTTCAAAAATGAATCTCACCCCTAAAGAATTGATTCA
>CAZEQP010000073.1:0-9685 GCA_964514345.1 uncultured Candidatus Obscuribacterales bacterium | reverse complement strand
GTTCCTCGCCGGCAGAATCAGCGTTGATCAAGAGGGATTTGAACGTATTTAAAAATTGGGAAGGAGTGTTATCCGAATCTTTAACGATTTTCCTTCTGTTTCGGACAACTGCCACGCCTTTATCGCTGACTGAAAAACAAACGTTATCATTTTCCAGAGGAAGAACACTGCTAATGTGTGTTCTATAATTCCAGTCCGGAGTGAGGCGAGTTATTTTGCCTTCCTTATACTTGAAGATCCCTTGCTGCAAAGTACTCATCAATATTGATCCATTATCGCAAACTGACATCGAACAAAAAACATCAGGACTGAAGGGCCAATTGACAGGAACACCTTCCATTCTTCCAGATGGTGATAGTTTTTTAGTTCGCAGATACATGGTCACCCCGCATTGGATTTTCGGTGTATCACCCTCCAATGTATTTAAGCTGCCCTCATCAAGACATCTTTCAAAGAACCATAACTTACCTGCTTTATCTAAAGCCATATCAATTACAGGGATGCCTGAAATCTCTTCAAAAATATCACTTTTGATGCCTAGTCTGCCTAGTCCGCCCCCAAATTCACCTCTATCACAAGCAAAATAGATGTAGTCATCGCCAATCAAAACTTTAGTTGGATTTCTAAAAATATTTTTGTCCTTAGGAAATGATTTATCCAACCAAGCTTTCCCGTCCCATAAGAATGCCGAACCATCGTAAATCACAAATGCTTTGTCACCATTAACAGCTAACTTTTCAGTTTTACGAGAATGTCCATCAATTCTCAGAGGCAAAGGCAGTTGCTTCCATTTATCCTTACTCTCTATAAAAAAGGTTGCACCTTCCTTTTTATTAGAAATACCGATTAACCTGTTGTCCTGAGACATTTCCAGGTGCGTGACGGGATTCAACTGCTCCGGCAGTGTTATCGGTTGAGCAGTTAACTCATTTAGATTGAGTCGATAGATCTTACTCGTCGCGATAAAACATGGTTCGTTTTTCCAGCGGCAAAGCCTTCCTACAAATGTTCCTATGGGACTCATATCAACAAATTTCGCAGAGCCTGTTGAATTACTGACGGGAAGCTTCTCGGTGGTTAATAAATCCGGTGCTGGGAAGGAATAAAAGGTGCACGAGAACAGAACAAACTGAATTGCAGCGAGCGCGAGAAGTATCGGGAGAGCTTTCAATTTCATCTCAATTCTCTTCATCCATCCAGTCTTTCCGAGTCGGTTTCGCCACTATCACTCTGTCCCACAATTTATCCTTCAAGTTTCCATGCAAAGTGACTTTCTGATCCGAATAACCAAACGCGACAGAATCATACGTCTGCCATTGCGGATCCCACAACGAATTGCGATCATCTGGTGGCAATAAACGATCGATCCACTTCCAGGCAAGCAGATCGTGTAATTGTCCTTCTCGCGGCCAAATCACAGCCGAACAAACAGGCGGATCATCTCCTCCTTCTATCCAGAAAATTTTAGCGTCTTCCATAATGTACTCTTTCACAATACCTCTGCGCACGCCCTCTGGATGCAGCTCGCCATAATTGTATGCAAGCAAACAACTGCCCGAAGAACAATAATTGTAATTTTCCGAAGTCCCCATCTCGACAAGTATCTCGCGAAACTCATCAGTAAATTCATCGAACGCCGATGCCAGCTCTATAGCCATTTCTCGCGAGTCGGCTTTGAATAATCGTCTCAGGGCATCCACATTATTGGCGGCAAGGTCGTACGCCAGAAAGTCCACCCACAGCAGGCAAGAAAACTCCGGTTCTTCTCCGTTGCGTTTTTCGATGATTTCCAGAAGCCACACTAGCTCATCAAACTGTAGATTTTCCTTCTCCTGTATTTTCTCAAATGGTTTTTTGGCAAGGGACCAGAATGGACCTGCCACGCCTGGTCTATCGATTTCCCTTTGTTTGATATCATCGAGGGTTTCTAAAATAGGTGGCAATCCGGGAATTTCATCATCGTACAAATTAGCCAGAGCGACAGCTGCACTCGCGCGAACTATTGGATTCAAATGATCTAAATGCGGCTCGACATAGCTCCTGGCGCTTGACCAGTTGGAGCGGTCAAATAATCCCCAATTTAGATTTCCGATTGCGAGTGTGTCGTCAGACAAGTTTTTGAGTTCCTGCTTCTGATGCAATTCATGCCACCAGGAGGAAAACTCTGGAAAATTGTGAACACCAGAATAATAGACGCTAAAGCACAAAAGTTGTTCTTTAGCCATTTCAGCATTTTCAAGAATAGCTGAGATTATTTTCGGTATGGCAGTATCTTCTAATTTTGGAAAAGGATCAGATTTCTTTCGCGGCAAAGTATAGTGCTGCCAGATACCTTTACCTAACAGATGCACCGCATCGAAATTTGAGTCATCGGGATGAACACGCAGAATCTCAATTACTTTACTGTAAAAGTCTTGCCATTCCGCCTCAGAGTGGGATTGCTGCCTGACGAACTTATTTAACTCCACATAAAGTTTTTCGGCTTCGTGCTTGTTCATCACCACTCCCTCGCCCAATCAGGCGGTGGCACTTCGCGGGCCAGCAAAACGTATATTCGTGGTAGGTTCGATTGTCCGGGCACCCAATAAGAATAACTCTTTACCGATGTCAATGGAACGTGTCATGATAGAAGTCACTCCTAGAGTTTAACTATGCTCAGCACACGGCAATCGCTAATCGGTCGACGGGAAGATTTCCCCAGACCGCTGCGCCCTCCCAATAGTATTTAGCCACCGCGTTTCATAGTAAATTCAGGGAGGAATGCTCATGATTTCCAGTAATGATCTGCGTCCCGGTGTGACCATCGAGTACCGGGACAGCGTCTGGCAGGTGATTGAGGCGATGCACGTGAAGCCAGGCAAGGGCTCGGCTTTTGTGCAAACCAAATTGCGCGATATGGAGTCCGGCGATGTTCGGGCTGTGAATTTCCGGGTTGATACGCGGACGCGGGAGTATGTGGGACGGGCGGATAGTGGAAAAACGTTGAAATGAGACTTTAATGCTGAAGCCTCCGGTAAAGGAGGCTCCGCGCCCAGGACCGCGGTCGCTGGGAAGTTCTATAAATACTGTATCTCAAGTCATTTTGAAGCGCAAGTAATTTGGCTCAATTTTTCGTCTCTTCGTTCTTCAACGGCAACCCTATCTCCGCAGAAACAAGAGCACCTTCGGGTACAAGTTCCATCAAACGGTGCCTGAGAGCAAACATTTTAGCAAAAGGCTCCGGGGCACCTGGTCTATCATATTTCTTGGCTCTGACTATTAGCACTGTTGCCCAAGTCGGCTCGTCCCTGACTTTGGCAGCTGCACCGCACTGCCTGAGAGCGTCTACATACTTTTCATAGTTTGACTTAATTTCTTCGGTCTGTGATTTTGCAAGACTGGGGGTCAACCACCATTCACGATGTATACGCTTCGAGCCCGATATCAATTCAGCGAGCGCAGCCTCCGAAGAATACTTCGATTTTTCCTCTTTCGGCAGAAGCTCGGTGACACCCTTCCACACGTTGTCCGCTTCATCGTAGCGATGTTCAGTTAAGTAAGCTGAGCGCAACGGATGAATGATTTTGTCAAAAGTCGACTTAGGCATACCGGCGCGAAGCATCTCTTTGGCACGAACAAGAATTGGGATAGCCTCATTGTATTTTTGTTGACGCATTTCATCTTTTGCCAGAGTTACAAGCAAAAAACAAAACTTTTCGCGAATAGCCAGATCATCTGGATTTTCTGCCAGAGCTTTCTCGTAATGCGGTATTGAATCAGGTCTCAATCCATATTGGTCGAGAAATGAAGCGCTATTGGTTTGGCTGACTTCAGACTTCACGCCTTGTTGCTGTTCAAGCTCATTTACTGCTTTCAAATTGCCGGTCTTCAAATAAGCTTGTGTCAATTTTCGAATAATTGAATCTTTTACTTTCTTAGTTTCAGTTCCGTCGAAAAAACTTTTCGCCTTCAGGAGATATTTGATACCAGATTGGTAGTCTTCTTTATAAATTGAATGATTGGCAATCTTTCTCAAGCAGATGCAAACCGTATCTCGAGTTTGTCCATCTTTCGGATTCAGGGCAATGATTTTATCAAGGGTCGCGACAGCTTGTTTGAAATTTTCTCTGTCCACGCAGTCCACTGCAGCAGTAATCATGTCACCAATATTGGTGAAGTACAACGTTTTCAAAGAGCTTAAATCACGATTCGTCGGTTGAGAAAGCGGCTTGGCATGGATATGATATGTCATAACATCGTCTTCACTTGTGCTGTGATTCAGACCCAGGCTATGACCGATTTCATGTAAAATTATTTCGGTCAGAGTTTGTTTTCGATATTGCAAGTCCTGATAGAATATGGGATCAGAAAATGTTAGTATCAGAATTTCTGCTTTAGATATGACTTTATCCTTGCTGTAGGTTGTGCACAATCCCACAGCATGCTCATGTTTCAGCTCCTTTTGTTCGCTTGCCCAGGCACAGGTAATATCCGCATTTGTTTTTTTGGGGACATAAACAAATTTGATTTTGCCACCATTCAGTCGCTGCCACAGGTCAAATGACGCTTTCACCATTTGACTGTCACCGTCTTTATATCCTTTGACATTGGAAGACTCTGAATCGGTTGGGATATAAACTTTGAGCGGAAACTTATCAAATCTCCATTTGGAAAATTCATTCTTCCTGCCGCCGGAGCGCACCACATCAGGTGGCGTGTCCCAGGGATCCAGAGACTGTTCGTATTCCAGAGCTTTGATTCTTACTTTCAAAGCGGTGATGGCAGCATGTTGCGGAAAGTTTATTGCTACCCGTTTCAGCATCTCCAACGCTTCTTGTTTATCTCCCAGGTCCTCTTGCATAAGAGCTTTCAAAATCTGAAACTCAAATGACGATGCCTGCACCGCGGCAAATTTTCGCTTTGCCGCCTCGCTATTGAGGACGGTCAACAAATAATCTCCATCCAGGAGCGCCCTGTAAACCTCACCGGGAGCTTTGTATTGCCCATACCTGATCCATTTGTCGGCTTGAGCATAGCGCTGATAGTAGATACTGGAATATGCTCCATACAAAGATTTGGCTGCGTCGTTCTCAATCTCCGGAGTGGATACCGTCTCCTCCATAAAGACTGGATTGACCGGGACAGCTTTAAACTGATCATCGGCGTGGGCAGGCAGCAAGGGCAGGACCGGCAAAACTTGCAGGATTTGCAAGATTAGTGAGACCTGTGCGGTGACGGCAAGGGTCAGGCTTATTTGCGATAGATTCATTTGCTTGAACATGCAATTAGCATACAGCACAAATGTTCTATAATATGCCTCCCAGACGAAGTTCACAAGAGGTGTTCAAACCATGTCAGATGAGCCAATAATCAAACTCGGTGCCTCAGTCAACAAACAGCCTCAAAATCTAGCCGAACGGATTAAGGCGGCGCGCGAGCATGCGATGGCTGCCCTTGAGAACAAAAAATTCACCGGCGATCAGACACAAAAATGGCTCAACAACATGAATCAGTCACTCAACAATGCTGAGATGACTATGAAAGTTTCGACCAAAGCCGTCGTTGAGAAAACCACCCTGAGCCAGCTTTTCGATAAGCTTTTTGATTTGTTCGACCGGTATTCTTTTGAGTACAATCAGAATCCACCGGTTGCGGGAATGTCTATTACTCTTGTGCGCCCGATGGGGATTAAAGAGAGAGTCGACTATAGTACCGGGGTAAAAACAAAATTCATCCACGGACATGTCACCGGTCAGCACTTCGGAATGGTCGTTTATGCCGAGGATAACCTCGTTGCTATTTATATTATCCCGTCTGAATTTCTGCTCGGATTCCAGCCGGATCAATTTGATCCTTATGTCTTTATCGAAGGGCAGCCTCAAGAAGAGACCTGCAACTGGACAGTGCTGGAAAAAGTGCTTGGACCCGATGATCTGCCAGAATTCGCCAGGTGTCTCATCGGTCACCTTGTAACAGTGGGAATCGGAAAGTCGGACCCGAACACTAAATTTAAATGGTCGGTCTCTGATCAAGAAAGCAAGCCGAAGGCTGCGAGTGTCGACAGGAATTACGATGATGGTAATCCGTCGCTTTTGTAGTTAGCGCCCAACTTATTAATCGCGTCTGTAAGTGCACTGCCCGCCACCATGCATATGACCACATACGGTGCACCATGATGCGCCACCGCTACCGGTATCTACTGCCGGACCGCGGTACTTGAGCATTTCGCGCACGCCTGCACGCTTTATTTCCTTGCCTCTCTCCACCCGCCTGGCTAGTTCAGGTTCAATCTTTGCGCGCAGGGCTTGAATTTTTCCAGACCATTCAGAGGCATTGGGACAGGCAGCCGCCATATCCAATTCACGCAGTGCTTGCTGCAAAGTAAATCTGTCTCCTGCTGTTCCGCTGCGACTGGGACCGCCAGCTTGCACCACATAGGTGGTGGCTTTTAAATATTTCCATTTGGCATTTTGTGGTTCCATGCTTTCAAGCTGTCTCAAAAGGTTTTGCATTGCTGAATTCGCCTGAAACATCCCGGGTTTATTTCCCGACTTTTGCGCCTGAACACCTTTTGCCATACAGTCGTCTACTTGCTTGGAAAGCGCGTCTATGTTTTTGGTGGCACCAGGACGATCCAGCCAGTGACTGTTTTGCCCGAAGCCTTTTTGATTCTCATTGGGGAGATTTTCAGGCGATGGTGCACCTGTGAAAATGGACGCGTTTTGATTACCGGCATTCTGATTACCGGCATTTTGGCTACCTGTATTCTGGTCACCGGCATTCGGATTGCTGTAGTCGCGTCTGCCGTTGTATTGATATCTTCGTTGCGCTGAAGCCGGCAAAACGGACAACAAAATTATCGTCAAAATCAGCAAGTAATGAAGCATGGATACACGACCTCACATAAACGTTTTTAGAATCTTCCCTTCATCAGCCATAAACTCATCGTAAGCGGCTTTGGAAGGATAGAATCGACTGCCCGGTATTTTATTGATGTCTTTCTCTCTGGCGACAATATCAGAAATATACTTTTGCCAGAGCGGCTCCAGGCTCTCTATACTCTTAGAACAGGCAGCCTCAAGACAAGTTTTGTACATGCCCTTGTTGCCGGTGCGGCTGATGTCGAGGAATCGTTTCAAGTATCCCAGCTTGTATAGAAAAACAGCCACCAGTCTTTGTTCGCTCTGACTTTCTGACGATTCTACAATTTGTGCAAGCCGCAGGTTCTTCAATACCGAGCTGATTTCTCTTATACGCCAGGGGTTCTGAAAGCCGGTAATGAAATGAACATTTCCCTGGTGATAATAACCGAACATCTTTTCAAAAAAGGCGGGCGCACCTTCGTGTGCCCAGGGATCCAGTTTGGCGTGCGTGTAATGAAAAACCGCGTGCATGAACTCGTGAGACAGCGTTCCCAAGCCGGTATCGACAGACGTGTAAAAGCAACCGTCTTTGTATAAACCCATCAGCTTTGTTTTGACTTCAAGATTATCGCGTATGTAAGAATTAAACTCATTATCGTTTGGGAAAGCAAAGACTTTGATTTTCATGCTCGATGGCACTTGATACCAGTTCTTATCAAGATAGACAATAAACCATTCAAGATAGGTCCCTATCTTTTTTAAGGCACTTTTGTCCCTGGCGTAAATGGTCAGATGCCTGGTTTCAAATTTCTGTTCAAGCCCGGTCTTATCCTGCGCACTGGCAGGCGAAAAGGATAACACCAGGATGGTCAGGACCAGAAGGTAGCGAAGCATTGCAATACCACTTATTATTTTTGCGTAGTTTTGCGCTATTTTATCAGTTCGAAAAAACCAATATTCCAGCCAGGAATAATTTTGTCCCTCTTTTTATGCTTTAAAATGCATATTTCTGTTTTTTTGATGCCAAATATGCTTTAAACTGCATATTTTGTTCTCCGAGCATAGTAAACTGTTCAAATGAGCGACCAAGAACCAGATAAAGAATTTATGCGTAAGCTCCTCTTTAAGCAGAGGATTTTGCTTGTAGTTTTCATCTTACTAGCAGCAGGGCTTTTAGCTTATGCCGATTGGCACTGGAAACATAACGTCCAGAGTTCAGTGACTGAGTTAAAACCATTGAGCGATGAAAAGCAAAAATAAACTTTCTGCCGATCAGCAGAAAAAACTACTCAGTGTTTTGAAAGCTCGCTTCGAGAAAAACATGGGCAGACACAAAAGTCCAGAGAATTGCAGACTCTGGGCAAATTTGATCTTAAAACATCCAGCTGGGTGCTGACACCACCTGAAATAAGAAGACTGGGTGGGGCTGTTTTTTGTGACAGACGTTACGACCATGTTTTTATGTATCACAACGGCGCCTCATCATATTATGCGGTGCGCGGATTCCGTGGCTGGCTGCAGGTTTAGATTGTGGCTGGTTGCAAGTTTAGATAGTAGCTGGCTTGCCGTCCAGTACAGTACTGAAAGGACCAAACACTTAATTAACTGTTTGCTGCCCTCTATGCCATGCGGGATTTTACCCGCTAGAATCGCAAAGTGCCCCACGAATCGAACGAAGGCCTTCTACTGTGAATATGTATTTTAAGGCATAAAAAAGGCGTCCAAAATATGCTTTAAAATGCATAATCGCCCTTAATATGCTTTTTAATATTTGCTCCACTACCAACTGACCGTGACGGTACGCGATGGACAAAATAGCCGGCTATTTATTATTGACAGCGATAATCACGAAAGATGCGACAATGACACTGTCCTTGTATCTGGTTTGGAAACGACCTTCCATTTCAATTCCATATATCTGCATCCTTCTTCTGCTCATGTACTCTTCAATTGAATATTTCGTGCAATATATCATGCTTTATTCTCCCTTTATGTCCTTATGGGTTCTTTTCCTTATCAGAAAGAAAAGATGGATATTCGTTTACATTCCTTTTGCTGTGATTGATACTTGGGTTACCGCTTCTTATGTCTTTTCCTGATGAAACTAAATTGACTGACGTCAAACCGCCACGCAAATGGAAGCGATTGGTTCTTTTCGCTTTCGCCATTTTTTTAGTCTTGATGTACTTCACTTACGCGCCTATGGTGAATCGGGATTTCTACAATGTGAAAGTCCTGTTCAAGCCGGTCAAATGCAACTCTTACCCTCCGACCTGGTTCGGACGTGAAACACAAGAAGTCTTTTTCAAAAACAAAGCCGGAACAAAACTGCATGGAATTTATATTCCGGTTACTGATGCCACTCATACAATTTTGGTGCACCACGGGCAGTATGGCAATGTCGGGTATCACCTGGATTTGTGTGGGTATTTGAAACAGCCTGAATTTAACGTATTCATTTACGATTATGCCGGTTTCGGAAAAAGCGAAGGCTCGCCCACTATTGCCGGAATGGCGGATGACGCTGATGCGGCATACGACTGCCTGGTGAATCAACTGAAAGTAGTTCCTGGCGAAATAGTTCAATACGGCGCATCACTGGGATCAGGTCCAGCTGCCATGCTGGCGGCAGAAAAACCATGCGCGGGACTGATACTGTTTTCACCCTACACTTCAATAAAAGAGTCGGCTAAAAAGATTTTTCCATTCATGAAAATCTATCCCGACTTCTTATTGACCGATTATGATTTTGACAATGTCGCTAATGTCAAAAAACTGAAAGTACCGCTTCTGGTAATTCACGGTGTTGATGATGCCACCATTGATGTGGGGCATGGTGAGCA